>JBBQPV010000511.1:0-1504 GCA_038216925.1 Bdellovibrionia bacterium | reverse complement strand
CAAACAATGTCACAGCAAACCAGCGCCTAAACTTTTTCATTATTTAACCTCTTACAATTATATCACGCACTTGGCACGCTTTAAGCACCATTTTTAATTTAAAGTTCAGACCTATTCCTGCCGAAAGTATTGACATGCAGCGTACTAAAGGCAAGGTGTGGTATCTGCTGGAAGCCAAGTCCGTCAAAGGTCCTATGGCTTTAGAAGATCTTCCTGACTCTCCATCCATACAAGTTTGGCGACCAGGATTAAACGAATGGATCCACACCAATCTAAATGAAATGAAAAAAAACTCTGACTTATCTCCGCCTGAAGAGATAGCTTGCGACTATTTTTATGTCCGAGCTAACGGATTTGACACGGGCCCTTACAGCACCTTTGAAATTTGCGAAAAACTTAACAGTAAAGAATTTGAGTCAAACATTAAAGTTTGGACTCTAGGAATGAAGCGCTGGACAGCATTGTTTGAATATCCAGATCTTATACGACGTTGGGGAATTACGCGTCGTAAATTAGCCAGAGTTCCCTTAGTTTCCAATGTGACTCTCACAGATTCTGGTGGGAAAAAGTGGCTTGCTACGGCAAGCACTATTTCAGAAGGTGGAATTGGTGTTAAGGGTTTCAGCGGTTTTCCTGGTGGAAACTACAACATCACTATCAGAAGTGAATTCCTAGAATTTCCAGTAGTGATTAAAACAAGATTTATTTACCAAAGCGCCGACGTCTCGGCATTTGAGGTCATAGAAAAAGATAAAGAAGCAGCCTATGTTTTGAGAAAATATGTTAACCGATTTATGACTCTAGATCAAATCACTGCGGCGTAGATTGAGTTGTCGCATCCTGTTTTTTCATGACCGCAAAATTAATTTCTGCCGCTCCAGCTTCCGTAACTGTGAACATAACTTTCTTGATGGTCAGAAAATCCATGTCTTTATCAGCCTGAACAGTAATCTTTTTTAAACTCTCTTGGGCGAGAGGATCCTTTTTGGGACCCGGTAATGTAGCTCTGACTTCTTCCACCAATGCTTTTTTAAAATTAATTTCATCTTGCCTCATGGCCTGTACAAGTTTCTCTCTTAAGATAGGGATCATCCAATCCTTTTGATCTTTCACTTGTTTTAGATCCACAAGAGTATCGTTGTCTAAAACCAAGCTAGTAGTGCTTAACGTGACAATGTGTGCGGGTCTTAATTCCTTTACTTGCGTCGCCTTAGGTAAATCCACGTCCTTAGGTATGCTTAAAATTTCTCCCGTAGAGGAATAATTCTGCAATAGAAAAACTACAAGGATAGTGAACATGTCTACCATGGATGTTAAACTTAGGCCCGTGACGATGGTGCGCTGAGAGTGCATCACACGGTTTTTTCTTTTTCCAGATTCTCTTTTACCAGGAACGTAAATGGGCATTTGTTTTTCTCCTCACTCGTTTCCTTGAGTGGCAATTGCAATTTCCGGAAATCCCGCGATCATCAAAGAATCCATTCCCTTAATGAGTTCGTCATAT
>JBBQPV010000510.1:0-1507 GCA_038216925.1 Bdellovibrionia bacterium | reverse complement strand
CCCGTGCTCACCAGGGTATATTATTTTTAGATGAGCTTTTGGAATTTTCTCCTCATGTTTTAGATTCACTAAGGGAGCCACTTGAGAAAGGGTCGGTGGAAGTTGCAAGAGCACGCCATCTAGTTAAGTTTCCCTCTCAGTTTCAACTCATTGCTGCAACTAATCCTTGCCGATGCGGAAAGTGGAAAAGCAAATTGAACGCCTGCTCTTGCACCGGTCAATCACGGCAAAATTATCAAATGAGACTCAGCGGCCCATTACTGGATAGATTTGATGTTAGAATATTTTGTGATTTTTCAGTGGGCCATGAAAAAACCATCACCGGACGGGACCTTGAACTCCAGATTTCTAAAATCCTAGAATTTAAAAAATCTTTGGACTAGCCTAATTGGCACCAGGACGCTACGGAATATCTTCAGGGAAATCTGGGGAAATCTATAAAGAATCATCGCCACCTTTTGAAGGTAAAGGCCATCGCGGAAACTTTGGCTCTCATCAGGCTCAGTTCAAATGTGGACACTTGTGACGTTAAAAAATCCATGAATTACCAGTCCATTTCACTGTTTTAAAAGGGGCTCGTTGACAATAATCCCGTTCAAAGATATTTCCTAAGATGCCTTATTACGGTGCCTTAGCCAAGCGGTTAGGCAGCGCTCTGCAAAAGCGTTTAGAACAGTTCGACTCTGTTAGGCACCTCCAATTTTCTTTTAAATTTTCCATGGGCATGATACACCACGTCATGAAGTTTTACGGCCTTATATTACTGATGATTTTGACTTATACACATTACGGATTCGCGGAATCTTTTTTGTGCCCGTTGACGCTAGAAAACATGACTAGTGGGTCAGCCGATATCCCACCTTACAAACAATACATAAATCTTATTGAGTCGATGGCACTGGTGAAAAATACGCTCAAAGCGACAGATCTAGAACCCATTTTAAAATTACCTGATTTTACTCCCATTACAACGAGTAGTCTCAGTTCCCCTGTGGAATCTTTTATCTATCAAGGGGCCATAAACAAAATTGTGGGATCACATAAAGATGATCTACAAAACCATTGGAATGAAATTAAAGAGGAGATTGCAGGGATAATTGGAAAATTAGATACGCAGTCCAAAACTCAAAGAAAAGCAGAGAAGGACACCGCAGATATTTGGGCCCCCATTCCAATTAAAAAAAATCATTTGCCAAAGACAGGTTTGATGGGAAGAACATGGGAATTCACTTCAAGAAGTGGCAGACAATATCTGCACTTTCAAAATCATAGCGGCTATTACCTATTGGACCTTAAAACTCAGAAAAAGATTACTTTAGGCCCTTATAGTTCTAATGAGGATAAGCAGGCCCTCTTAGAAACGTCATCGGGAAAAGTGTATTTTGCTGCGGTCAATGACAAAGGCCTGTGACTTGTAAACTTGGAAACTTGGAAACCGGTATACGTTATTGCGTCTTCTGAAATTGCGAGTTAAGGGAGAGGTCTCAGTGGCTTTCTATTTGTGCGT
>JBBQPV010000509.1:0-1515 GCA_038216925.1 Bdellovibrionia bacterium | reverse complement strand
GCTTCACAACTCGGTGCTTTTGCCTGTGCGGGCCTCGGAAAAAGAGTCGAAATACCAACGAGCCCTGAGAAGATAAATATTAGAAATGGCGATCGAATCAGCATGAGTTTAAGGAGTGCGCAAAGCATGCCAATTTAGGTCCTACCTAAGGCCGTTTCAGCTGTCCAATCATTGGACAGCGTAAGCAAAATAGGCTCAGATCTGAACTCTTTGTCGGCTCAAAGTTCAATGTGATATAGCGCGGTGGACACGGTTCTGAAAGCTAGACTTTTGCGTCGAGAACTGGAATTTCCGCAACCGATTCTTCTATTTTCCGGTCAAATTTTGGTAGGTAATAAAAGCTCCCCAAAACAAAGAGAGTAGTCCGAAACCAGCCGACCCTAAGTAAAGCATAAAGCTGGCCCACCAAATATAACTTCCAGCGGCTGCATGAAAGTAAGGAACTAGTATTAAATTATTAATTCCAGTCATTAAGAGCCCACTCAGGCCACCAATAAAAGCACCTCCACACGTAGATGCGATTACAAATAAAACATAACCAAGTATCATATTCATTTACAAATTTTAAGCCGAATTAAGAATTTTGGTCAATAAACAAAAGTTTTGGAAAGCGTTTTATCGAAACAACCGACCTGTTTTCTCAAGATGAGTTTGAAGAATATCACAAAATAGAAATAGAACACTTCCCCAAATAAATAAAACGAATAAGCCCACGAACATATCAAGAATTCGAAATTGATCCCATGAATTCCAAATAAATAGCCCGATACCGTTGGTACTGTAGCTCATTTCGCTAACCACCACCAAAACGAGCCCGTAACCAAGACCAGTGCGAAGCCCAGTAATCAAAGAGGGTAAAATTCCTTTGAAATAAAAATTCCAAATTCTTTGAATTGAATTAACTTGAAAGACAGAGATGATGTCATAGTAGCTGCTCGATTCAAGCTGCTCGATTCCCGCGTAAGCATTGAAGTAAAATAAATAAAACATACCTAAACCGATAAGGAATATCTTTGATGCGTCCCCGATCCCGATGATAAGCAAGATAAATGGATACAAGGCAACCTTAGGAAGAGAATAAGTTGATGAGAAAAAGAAATTAAAAAACTGTCCAAAAATTTTTGTGCGAATAACCAAATAAGCCAAAGCAATCGCGAGAGGAAATGAAAACAAAAGCGCTATAATAAAACGATTTAAGCTTGCAAGTAAATTTCGCGAAAAATGTGAGTCGTTCATTAACAGAGAACAGACCCTTAAAAATACTGCCGTAAAAGATGGGAAAATCTTTGGATCCGCAACGACGAAACGGCTCCCGATCTCCCAAATTAAAATCCACAGGATAGCAAAAATGACTTTATGACCTCTAATTCTCAATTTGATTCAAACCCTCCGCCAAGAATATTCTTTCATATAAAATATTGTAGAGCTTTTGATACTCTTTAGTTGCCATTAATGCTCGACTGTCACGTGGATATGAAAACGGCACCGCTAAAGGTGGCTCAATTCTCTTTTCCG
>JBBQPV010000508.1:0-1517 GCA_038216925.1 Bdellovibrionia bacterium | reverse complement strand
CAATTTGTTCAAAAGGATTGACCGCTCCGTGCTTTAATTTACTTTCTTTATCAGCTGTTGCAGAAAATTGCCCTTTTGTTAAACCGTAAACTCCGTTGTTTTCAACAATGTAAACCATGTCTAAATTTCTGCGAATCAAATGGCAAAACTGTCCCAGCCCGATGCTCGCGGTGTCACCATCGCCGCTTACAGCAAGCATATTCAAATTTTTATTAGCCATTTTTGCTCCAGTGGAAACTGAAGGCATTCGGCCATGGACGCTATTAAAGCCGTGGGCTTGGTTTAGAAAATAGGCCGGAGTTTTGGAAGAGCACCCAATGCCGGACATTTTAGCTACGGAAGTTGGATTCACGCCTAGTTCAAAAAATGAAGTGATGATGTGATTGGTGATGCTGTCATGTCCACAACCCACACAAAGTGTGCTTGCAGCACCTTTGTACTCGGACTTTGCTAATCCAATTTGATTGGTGGTTGGAGCAGGAGGAGTGACAGGTGCGGGCGAAGTTGACATATTAATTTCCTTTTTCTGTTTGCATAACGCCTTCAAAAATCGATTGGGCGTCAACTGGCAAGCCGTTATAATACCTAACCGACCGGGTTTTCAGTGCAAGCTCCGGCCCGAGATCATTGTTTAAAATCTCTGCCATTTGTCCGTCACGATTTTGCTCTACGACAAAAACTTTTTTATTATTCTTATAAAAATTGATGACTTCGTCATTGATGGGCAGAGCCTTCAGTCTCAAATAATTGGTTTTCATTCCCTTAGACTTCATAAGATCTCTTGCTTCTTGCATTGCTAAATCAGTGCTTCCATAGGCTATCACACCAACTTCTGCGCCAGTCTCACTGATCAGCTCTGCCCGCGGTACATATTTTTTAGCGGTAGCGTATTTTCTGGCCAGTCTGTCCATGAGGTTCACGTAGTCTTGAGGTTTTTCTGTGTATTTGGCTTCTTCATTATGTCCAGAGCCTCGAGTGAAATAAGAAGCCATTTTATGGTCCGTACCGGGAAGAGTACGATAGGGAATAGCATCACCATCTACGTCCCTGTAACGTTCAAATTTACCGATTTTGTCTAGAGCGGCTTTATCCAAAACTTTTCCTCGATCAAAAGGTTTAGTTGGAGCTTTAAATTTTTCTGAGGTCCACATATTCATACCCAAATCTAAATCGCTCATCACAAAAACTGGAGTTTGCAATCTGTCTGACAAATCAAAAGCTTCTTGAGCCATTTCAAAACATTCTTCCGGATTTGCGGGGATTAGCATGGGGTGTCTCGTATCTCCATGACTTAGTGTATTCACAAACCCAATGTCTCCCTGCATGTTTCTAGTTGGTAAACCGGTAGAAGGCCCCACTCTTTGAATATCAAAAATGACCGCAGGGATTTCCGTAAAATATCCGTATCCTGTAAACTCAGCCATGAGGCTGATACCTGGCCCACTAGTGGCTGTCATGGCGCGGGCGCCGGCCCATCCAGCACCTAAAACCATTCCGATGGCGGCAAGTTCATCTTC
>JBBQPV010000507.1:0-1526 GCA_038216925.1 Bdellovibrionia bacterium | reverse complement strand
CTGTATTCTGCTATTATGGCAAACATGGAAGGGCCATCGCTGGTTATTACTTCTGAAGAACTGCAGAGATTTGCGGGCAAAAAATTGATAGATGTTTTGGAGAACACGACAATTGATAAGGAGCGTATGTGCGGACTTAATCTTGTCGATGTTTGCAGCTGGGGGAAACATCTGATTTTGGAGTTTGAGGATTTTGTGGTGCGGGTGCATTTTTTAATGTATGGGTCGTACCGAGTTAATGAGCGAAAAGATCGGCCGGTGCGATTATCGCTTGTTTTTGATAGTGGTGAGGTTAATTTTTATAATTGTGCAATCAAGATTTTGGACTGCAAAGAGTTTAAGGAAATTTATGACTGGCGGATTGATTTAATGTCGCGAGAATGGGACAAAATGATTGTTTTAAAAAAGTTGCAGGCTGTTAAGGGAGATGAAGAGGTGGCTGATGTTCTGCTGAATCAGGAATATTTCGCGGGACTGGGGAACATTATTAAAAATGAAGTGCTGTTTAATTTGCGCTTTGCGCCAGAGCATTTATGAAAGCATTTAAGTAGTAATGAAATTGAAGAACTCGTTGAATAGGCGAGAAAGTACAGTTTGCAGGCATATGAATGGAAAAAAGCGTTTGAGTGGAAAAGCATTGGCAAATAATGAGAAAGAGCATTCGTCCAAGGGACGGGAATAAAGTTATTCGAAAGAAGACGAGGAGACTGCAACGGTGGAGTTTTTGGTGTGAACAATGTCAAAAATAAATCTGAATAATTCTACATTATAGTAATCCTACATTCTTCTTACAGAGACTTGGTAAAATTATTGAATGACGACAAAAGCGCATCTTAAAACGGCGAAAATAATTGCTCACGCTCTTGATGACGCAGTCAAAATCGGGCCGTTTAAGTTTGGATTGGATCCGATTATTGGACTGTTGCCAGTTAGTGGAGATCTTATTTCACTTGGGTTGGGACTGTATCTTGTTTGGATTGCTAGGGAAGCGGATTTGGAGTCAGAAAAAATAGTTAAAATGATTAGCAATTTAGTGATTGATTTTTTTGTTGGGGTGGTGCCGGTTGTTGGGGACGTGGCGGATTTTTTCTTCAAAGCAAATACAAAAAATTTGGAGATTTTGGAGCGTGAGATAGGGAAAATTGTAGAGGGTGAAGTATTCTGAGTTGAAAACTATGGGTCATTTTGGTATAATTTTGGGGTTATGACTGTTCATCGACTTGAATGTATATTGGTTGGCCATCCTCAAAGCAAAATTCTTAGAGAGCCAACGGAACCAAGCATTGGGACTGATTTAGAGATGTTTAGTGAAGTCAAAAATTTGTTGGCTACTCATGGTTATCATTTGGGTTGGCCAGAACAGTCTGTGAGATCTAATAGAGCAAATTGTGCGGTTCGATATGTAATAAATATAAGAGAAGGCGGTCGTCAAGATCTGTTAAATAGGGGACAACAAGTAGGAACAATTGAAATTGATGATGATCAAATGGATAACCCGATCTTGCGATACCTTTATTCAAGATAAC
>JBBQPV010000506.1:0-1541 GCA_038216925.1 Bdellovibrionia bacterium | reverse complement strand
ATTCGACGGCTTTGTGCAGTTGACGTTGGACTTCATCTGATTTTTGGATTGCCCGGAGAAAACGTTGAGGACGTGGTGGAAATGGCCAAGGTGATAAATGAATTAGATATTCAACTGGTGAAACTCCATAATCTCCATGTTCTAAAAAATACGCCCCTTGAAACTGCTTTTGTTGAAGGAACTTTCAAACCGTTAGAATTGGCCGAATATTCAGAGAGAGTGATTGCTTTTTTGGAATGTCTTGATCCTCGTATTGCCGTTGAGCGCCTGGCTGCTTTGTCTTCCCATTGGGAGGAGCTAGTGGCGCCGGAGTGGACAAAGCATAAATTAAAATCCCGGGAGTATATTATCGCCGATATGAAGCGGGTGGGTGCGGTTCAAGGATCGCGATTTTGCAATGAGCAATTCCGGACAGTCGTCAACGATTTGGTTGGGCAGTCCTTCAGCTGAAGATTTCTACATTACTTTCAAATCACATTGCACTTCTGATCACGTTGCTGAAATTGAACTTGAAGTGTTTGCCCTGCTAAATGAGATGTTTTGATTTCGGGTTGTCCGTCAGTCTCACAATCAAGCAGTCAAACTAGACTTAACCCACCTTTCTGGAAATCCGGTTTTATAATTTAGTGACGAGACCTGTCTTCAATATTCAGGGGATTACTAAAAGATTTAATTATTTGTCATTTTGGACTTAAATTCCTCGGCATTTTAAAAAATCTAAATAGTTTAGTGTTCCCTCTAGAATGGCCACTTTACTTCCTATTTGCGGTGCTAGTAAATTTAAAATCTACCGCTAAGATCCACCCTATTTTAATTTGAACACCGTATTAGCCATCTGACTAGAGACAAATTTTGGTCCCAAAATCTTGTGGTATATTCATTTTGTCGAGAGAGTTTTGTTGGAATTTAATTTGAGTTTGGAGGATGTTTGAAAAACGAAAAATTAATTGTTGAGCTCCATGAGAAATCAAAGTCCATTTCACAGGAGATCGCGCAAAAAGAAGTGGATCTGATTTTAGTGTTACAACAAGTGATTAAACACGAGGTCTATCGGGCCTATAAATATCCAAACCTTTTTAAATATCTGACGCTCTCCCATGGAATGCCAGAATGGCGTGCCTACGAAATTTCCGTGGTCACCAAAGCATCTATGAAGTTTAAGAAATTAGAGGCGGCCCTTTTATGTGGAAAGATTTCGGTCTCAAAAGCTAGAAGAATAGCTCCAGTTATAGATGAGGAGAATATTGACGATTGGATGAAGAAAGCTCGACAAAACTCCCATAGATATCTTGAAAAGTTAGTAGCAGGAGAAAATTCCGAAGTGTCACTCTGTGAAAGTGCGAAGTACGTCTCAGATAAACAAATTGAACTTAAAATTGTGATCTCAGAAAAAGATTATGAAGATTTTAAGAGACTTCAAGATGTCCTAAGTCAAAAGAATCAAAAGGCCATTAATCTCAAAGGCACATTAAATCAGGCCGTGAAAGAGACATTAAAGAAACTTGATCCAATTGAAAAAGCGGAGAGGGAGAAAATGAGAT
>JBBQPV010000505.1:0-1554 GCA_038216925.1 Bdellovibrionia bacterium | reverse complement strand
GGCCAAAACCCTGACTTCTTTGACGAGAGCAAGTTTTCAATTTCTAAAACTAGTTTTGTAACTTGGGCCAAGAGCAAAAAAAATGGCGAGATGATCTCCCGCCATTTTAGAATAATATTCTTTCTGTCAAACTAAGATTGTGGCTTCGGGATCTCAGGGAATATCATTTTTACCTCTGGATTTTCCTGGACAGGATTCTCCAAAAGTTTTTTTCTTGCGGCCTCTTCATCACGTTTCATCGCCAATTTTTCCTGGTGGACCGAACCGTGACTTGTTTTTGAGATGCTTGCAATCTGCCTGTAGGTCATGCCTGCTTTTAAAAGTTTTCTGATTAAATCAGAGTCTCTCATTTTCTTTCTGCCAATTAACCTTCCCTTCGCACGAGCATTTGCCAGGCCAATTTTCACCCGGTCACTGATCAAATCACGTTCTAGCTGCGCGATCGAGGCAAGGATCGAAAAAATGGCGACACCAATGGCGGTGTTAGTGTCGATTTTCTCACTCAGTGAAATAAAATGAGCGCCTTTCTTTTTGAAAATCTGAAGTGCATTCAGTAGGTGAGTCGTGCTTCTCGCAAACCGAGAAAATGAATAGACCACCACCGACGAAATTTCATCGTTATTTACTGCTGTCATCATTCGATCCAAGGCTGGACGACTGGATTTTGTTCCGCTGATTCCCTCATCAGTGAAAAACTCCACCTGGGTGATGTTGTTTTGTTCGCAATATTGCTTCAAAACACGAACCTGACTTTCCATTCCGCCTTGTTGCATATCCGTACTTACGCGCGCGTAACATGCGACTCGTTTTTCCATAATAAATTCTCCCTAAAAAATTAGTTTTAAATCGGGTTCAACTAATTTGGGGCAAACCTATTTAGGGTCAGTTATTTTCCAACTAAACTTTGATTCAGTTGTCTAAGACTTACGATGCCAGTCTTATGGGCTTTGATCGCCTCTTTGCCCATTGATTTGGTAAGGTCCACAAGTCCTCCGGCCAAACCAACTAAAATTGTAAATTCAATGAGGCTAATTAATGACCTAAAAAAAATACTCATAGTTCCGTCCTTTTTTAAAAAGTTAAGAAGTTTTATGCAGCCCCTTTACAAAGCTGGCGTGAACCCTGAGCAAGACGCTTGGGGTAAGTCGCCAAAGGGTTCATTTTATTAAAAAACACCCTGAGGTGAAGTTCACTAGAAAGACAAGAACAATGAAAGAAGAGGAAGTTGTGTTAATAAAAAATATTGAAGAGATCGTTCGTGAATTACCAGTTTACGGCTATTGGCGCGTGACTGCTGTGTTAAGGCACCGCTATGGATTAGACGTAAACTGGAAAAGAGTTTACAGAATCATGCGAGAAAGAAAGCTCTGTATGCCGCCAAGTCACAGTCATAAAAAGATGTTTAAGGGAGTGCCCTTTGCTCATAACGTAAGAGCAGAGAGGTCAAACGAACTTTGGGGTATTGATATGACCTACATCTGGTGCGGAGAAGATGCATGGTGCTACTTCCACGGCGTCATCGATCATTATGATAAGACCCTGCTTGGATATTAC
>JBBQPV010000504.1:0-1557 GCA_038216925.1 Bdellovibrionia bacterium | reverse complement strand
ATGAAGCTGAGGCAGTAGTTTTATCTGATGCGTTCGAAATGGATGGGCATTCAGGAAAGAAGATTTTAGTGAATAGGGTTGGATCAAGGATTTTGTCAGTTGTGGTGGAAATGGCAGGAAATAAACTTAAAATAAAAACAGCCAGAGATTCTGATAAAACAGAAAGGGAAGGATTTTATGAATTCGAAAAAAATAAAAAAGAAAATATTTAAAAAAGTTCCTAAATTTAAAACAGACCTCGAGGAAGCTGTATTTTGGGATACACATAGTTTGGCTGACTATTATGACTTTTCGAAGGGAAAAAAGGGGGGGTTTGTTCTTGAAAAAGATATTAAAAAAGAGAAAAGTGTCACGATCAGACTTCAAGGTGACCTTATTAAGAAGGTAAAGAGAATGGCAAACAAGGTTGGGTTATCGACTTCTTCTTTCCTTAGGATGTGGATAATTGAAAAAGCGGCTTCTTCATAAAGAAGGTACAATAGCTTCATGCTCATTGATTCTCACACCCATTTAAATTTCAAGGACTACTCCTCTGACTTTGATCAGGTCATCGCTCGTTTACTGGAGGCCGGGGTGAAGAAAGTGGTGAATATTGGTACATCAATGACCGATGCAAAAGAGGTTATCGATTTAGCAGGAAAATATAATTGGATTTATGCGGCAGTGGGATTGCACCCAAATGATGATCTAAAAATTACTCAGGAGAATATTGATTGGGAGAAGTTTGAGAAACTTGTAGTGTCACCGAAAGTTGTTGCCATTGGAGAGTGTGGATTAGACTATTCAAGGATTAAGGACAAAGGTTTAAGGACTAATGAAGGGGGCTTAGAGATTGAACGGCAGAAAAAATTATTTACTAAACAAATTGAACTTGCGGAAAAATTAAGTCTGCCTATGTCACTGCACATTAGGGATGCTCAGGAAGATATTATTAATGAATTTGCGGAGAAGTTACAAAAAGTGAGTGGAGCGTTTCATTGTTTTTCCGGGGATCAAAAATATTTGGATTTTATTTTGAATACACTACCCAATTTTTATGTCTCAATTGCCGGTAATATTACATTTCGAAACGCTCAACAGCTCCGAGATTTGGCAAAAGGAGTACCATTAGAGCGTCTCTTGATTGAGACTGACTGTCCGTTTTTGACGCCGGAACCGAACAGGGGAAAACGCAACGAGCCGGCAAATGTTAAAATTACAGCACAGAAATTGGCGGAAATCAAAAATTTGAGTTTTGAGGAAATTTCAGAAGCAACAACAAAAAACGCCGAAAGCCTATTCAAGATATGACTGACTTCATAACCGACTACATTAACTATCACCCGGTAAAAACCCAGCGAGGGTTGGAAATTTTGACTGGGCTCATTCCTTGGACAATTATTATTTTTCTTTTTGTCGGAAGCTACTTTATTCCAGTTGTTGTGGCATATGTCGTCATTACTTTTAACATTTACTGGCTTTACAGGTCACTTTCAATGAGCGTGAACGCAATTTCTGGATATTTGAACATTAAGGCAACTGAAAAAACGGATTGGGTGGAAAAATTAAAAACAGACC
>JBBQPV010000503.1:0-1560 GCA_038216925.1 Bdellovibrionia bacterium | reverse complement strand
CCAGTGATAAATATTCTCAGGCTTCTCTTGATTCCTTTGCTGAACTCGGCGCCATCTTTCTTCTGCCGATACTTCAAAATAGTAAATCTCAATTTTTGCATCTACAGCATTGGCAAGTTCTTTGAGCCACGGCCATCTTGTTACGTCAAAAGCAACCGATTGACCCTTGCCTAAAGCTTCCATGGCTCTCGCATACATTAGATCCAGCGCCTTCGGCATTAAACTCTCATAACCCTTCAAGTCGCCAATGGGTTGATTAAAATTTTTTATCGTTCCATCGAGGGATTGGAAAAGAGCGCCTTTCTCTTTAGCAATTTTTAGAGCAAATGTGGTCTTTCCTGATCCCATCGGACCAACCATTCCATAAACTGTAAGCGGAGAATACGGATTCATCTCTAAAGCAGGTATCAGCTCATTCATTAAGTGTAAAGAAATCTAATAACATCAAGACGCCGGACAGCCATCAAAACAGTGCGCTCTTGATCCAACGATTATGCGACTGACACACAGATGCGCCAGAGAATTAACGCAACTATTTAATTTTTGTTTTCACCATATATTTTCATTAGAAGCTTGACGTCTTTTTTGCATTATTAATTTCGTGTTTAAGCGCAGATCGCAAAACATTTGAACCCTACCCGGCCCTCGCTGGCTTTCGTTCAGTATTAGGCTTAAGGGTGATCATAAACCCCATGCCAAGAGACTTTATTTTATCTCACTTATTTTTTATTTTTTGTTAAAAAGTACATTTTAAAAGGCATGGTAAAGTCCTTCCAACTTAAATTTAGCAGGAGGATTTGCTATGTTATTCAAAAATATTTCGGACACAGATCTCCTTTCCAACACCAAAAACTTGGCGAGTCAGGAGCGTGAGCTGCTATTAGAAATTCTCCATCATTTGTGCGAAATAGAAGAGAGAAAATTGTTTCTCGAAATCGGTTATCCGAGTCTCTGGGCCTATTGCACGCAAGAACTAAAATATTCCGAAAGTTCTGCGCAAAGGCGCATTGAGGCCATGCGGGCGTTAAGAGACTTACCTATTCTTGAAAATAGAATCGAGTCCGGCGCTTTAAGTTTGTCGAATGTCGCAAAAGCCCAAAGCACTTTAAGGCGTATAAAGAAAAATAAGAAAACAATTTCACTGGATGAAAAATTAACTCTTTTTTCTGCTTTAGAAAATAAAAGTCAAAAAGCTGCTGACCATATATTAGCAGAGCACTTTCCAGAAGAAGTCGTCAAAAATGACCGATTGAAGGTTCTGTCGCCACAAATGTCGGAGATGAAGATTTCGATCCCGAATGAAACCTTAAAAAAACTGGAACGTGTAAAAGAACATTTTTCCCATGAGAATCCGCACCCCTCGATGGCTGAAGTGATTGAGCTCATGGTTGATTTTGTAATAGCAAAAAAAGAACCACTTGCGAAGATAACCGATGACGCGCTTGTACCTCCGCTGCGGAAGTCAGAAATGAAGTCAGAAAACTTCCGCAATTCTTCAGCGCCCCGTCGCGCAGTTCCGGCGGCCACTCGCCGTCAGGTCTGGCAAAAGGCCAAAAGCTG
>JBBQPV010000502.1:0-1583 GCA_038216925.1 Bdellovibrionia bacterium | reverse complement strand
TTTAACTCCGTCAAAGGCCGAATGGCGAAGCACATCCTTAAATTGATCCTGAAGTTCTAACATAGATTGAATTACAGTTTTATCCTCAGAGAAATCTACTGACAAAATGATAGTCTTGGCAAATTGGCCAAGGACATTAGAAACTCTCGACCCCATTATACCGCGATCATTGATAAGCATCCCAAGGGAAAATCGTTGGGTTTTACTCCATAATGACAACGTACGCATAAATGAATAAGCGAAGATAATAGTTGGAGAGATACTGTGGACTTTAGACACTCCAATTATTTTTTGCCAATCAGTAGCTGACAAATCTCGGGCATAGGTGGAGAGCTGGGAGGGCTCATTATATGGGCCCTTGCGGAGAAGGGGTAGTTCCGGACCCTTCGGAAGAGTTTTGATTCGCTCCTTCCAAAATTCGCCGGCCTTCTTTCCTGTTTCACTTGCAAGGTTAGCTTCCAGTCCTCTGAGATAATCAAAATATGAAAAAGAAATGGGATCTAAAGCTATTTCTGGATGATGATAAAGGGAGTCCAGTTCTCTCATAAAAATGTCAAGTCCGCCCAAGTCAAAAACACATAAATTTAATACCAGATGCACACGGGATACTCGGGATGGTAAATGAGAAACGTGAACTTCAAGGGGCCGCCGAAGAGGGGCAGACAAATCATAAGAAGAAATTTTTTTCCGAAGATCTAAAAGAGTAGTGCCAATGCTGGCGGAATGGGCATTAGTAAAATCTCTAATTGTTGGTTCTTCAAACTTCATGTTTTCATCAATAAACTGTTGGCCGTTATCAGTAAATCTAGAGCGCAGCATTTCGTGTCGATCAAATAAAGCTCGAAGCGCAAACACAAATGCTTTAAAATCCAAATTCTGAACATCAATTTCAAAATAGTATTGAGCACCGGAATATAATTCGGAGTATTTAGATCTGCCAAAATAGTAGGCCCTCTGTAGGGATGTACAAGGCGCTATCTTTAAATTATCCATGGGCACTCAGGCGCTCAGTCGCATTTCATTGACGTCGGTGATATTGTATTGCCTACGCAGGTCAGCGAGTGGCGTGTTCCAGTTCTTCTGCCAATCCAGAGCGAATACTTGCTTGGCTTTGAGTCCAAGGCTATAGCCTTTGACAATGTTTGCAACAGTAGCGGGAACTTGTGAGCCATCTTTTATGGCCACTCGAACTAACGCGCTAGCCATGAGAAATGGTGATAGTGGTGCTTCGTTTTGAGCGGTATAAAAAGCGAGAAGTCCCGTTTCCTCAGGTGAAGTGGTTCCAAAGCCAGTGAGCACGTGCCAAAGGTCGTGGGTTTGGCGAAGACGCATCATGCAAAACACAGTTGTGTTTTGTCCACTGACTTTAGAATAAAAATCCGCCCTCAAAGCATATTTTTCCATGTGGTCTGCGTAAGTTCGACCTAATGTACCGGGCGTCATTTTTTTTAATTCGGAAAGATCGTATTCTCCCAAACATTGTTTTTCTGCGATGAACTTTGCGGAATCTTCGTCAGCACTTATTTTGTCGATAAAACGTTGGGAAAGACCCAACTTATAAAGCCACTCCCCCACCGCAAATC
>JBBQPV010000501.1:0-1594 GCA_038216925.1 Bdellovibrionia bacterium | reverse complement strand
AAGTTTAGGGTGGGAGGCAAGATCAAATACTTCTGACTTGAACATTTGTTCATTACTCAGAGAAACAGAATCGGTGAGATTACTATTGGTAAGAACTTTATCAGGGTACCAAACAAAGCCTGCTTTTTCTGAGTAGTAGTGATTCCACCTTACTATTTCTGATTTAAGAAACTCAGCGGGTTGGGCGAGGGGATCTGATTTAAAAATCAACATGTCTTGCCTGGTTTTAATGAGACGCACTTTGTTTAAAGAATAAAATTGCGGTCCCTTAGTTTCAATCCAACTTCCTTCCGATGAAATAACCTTCCTCCAGTTATTTTGAGATTTAATCATGATTTCATCAACTACGTTTAGTTTAGAAAAGCAGTCCCTGATGTGAATCCAGCCACGCACACCTTCATGATCAACCTTAATCCAAGGACCGCGGACATCCACTGCCCAAAGCCGTGTCATTTTATTTAGAAATGTGATTTTCCCCGAGTTAAAAGAATGATTTTTATTTACCGCAGTTTTAGATTTTAAAAAAACAAAACCTAATTCATTCAAAGCCGGCTCAAGGATTTTTGATTCCACCCAGCCGTCTCTATTTTTCACTCTGATCTTGGTCCAAGAGTCGTCATGTTTTAAAATGACCACAGGAGTATTTTGGGTCACCGTGCCCATGGGAAATGAAGAAAATGTGGGAGAAAATCTCAGAAGAGTATGGGATTTCAGAGTAGCTGCTCGACTAAAATCCAGGGGAATGAGGACGTCTGAGCGCTTTCGCCATTTTTTATCCGTTGTTTGAAACCAGGTGCGTGTTGTGGAAAGACCATCGTCAATGAGATGAGTGACAGGTTCATCTCCAGAGGAGAACGGGGCGTCGGGAACTTTGTAGACGGGGATGGCAAAGGCAGAATTAAGAGATAAATATAAATAGATCACTACGGCGCATTTCATTTAACGGGTAAGAGTGCATAAAAGGGGCCGCCGCTACCTCATTTTAATGGGAAGTGACGGGTGTTTTCAGGACTGTTTTGCCTAGTCTAGGAAACTGTTGCCCAGTGGGAAAACTTTGTTACAATAAAATGTGACGAAAATAATTTTTCTTTGTTTTATCTTTATTTCATCCAGATCATTTGGGGAAGATTCTTCCGGTCGATTACCTTTCAGCTTAAATGAACTGTTTTTACAAATGAACGGTCATGTGACTGAAGGAGGAAGCGGCGGGTTTGATAATCCACATTGGAAATTAGGTGCTGAAGCTCATTTTTCTAATTCTCTGGAATTACAAGTTACGGTTGGGGGGAGTTCCCTTTTATATCGTCCCAATTGGGTTCCTCCGTCAGCGGAATCTATAAGTCTAATTGAAGGAAAAGGTTTGCTCAGAACATCTTTCGCGGATTTCTACGCAGGTCAGTTCTTGCTGCCGTGGGGATCAGAAGGTTTAAAAGAAGAATCGGAATTATTTTTTCCTCGGACACTTCTATATGAAAAAGGTCTTTTTCCTCTGAGGGATATTGGTGTGGGGGTGACGGCTCTCACTGACGGATTTTATTTTAATATTGCTGCCCATTCTGGTGAGGGCGGAGGATTACAGGTTTACAGTGACAAT
>JBBQPV010000500.1:0-1598 GCA_038216925.1 Bdellovibrionia bacterium | reverse complement strand
GACGAGGTGACAATACATCACCCAAGTTATAGGAACCGGTGAAATTTGGGCATGCAAGGGCGGCCGATGAAGTGCCTAAAACTAATATCAAAGACAAAGAAAAACAGTTTTTCATATCAAATAAACTCCAATATTTTAATTAAATAATTTCGCGATTGTCGGCTTAAAATTTAAAAGAATGTGAGAGAAAAGATTACATTTGTTAAATCTTAATAAATGCTTTGCTGAATAGAGAACAGTCGCCCGCTCAACAAGTTACCGCGCTCCGTTTTGAAGGCGGGAGAAACCATGAAGATCATGTTTATAACCCATCAATTTCACTCGTTTTTCCGAAGCCTCTCCCTGTCTCTCCGTGGCATAGACGTTGTAATGTTCTAAGCAGTAACCGGAAAGGCAGTGGTCTCGCGTTCTGAGAATATTCAAAGTAAGCACGATAATCCTAGCATTGTATTTTAGTGCTCAAGCTAATGCCCAGCAAGACGCTTGGACGCCAGACCTATCCACGCCCAGAGGCCGTGTGATGTTTATCATCAGTCTATTGGAGAAACACCCCGATATCATTTCACGAAATACGAGTTATCGAAGAAACCTGGGAGATGTTTTAATTCCAATCCCCGGAATTATCCAAAACTTAGGTGTCGACGTCAATCCGATCGCCATCGGAGAAACGGACTTTTTGACGGCGTCGTTTTCTGATTCTTCCATTCAATACGACGACGCACTGGTAAGAGAATTTCGATCGTTTATATTTTCTAGTTTGGATAAATTGCCTTCAAGGCCCATGAAATCTTTAGAATTCGAAATAGAGGATATAAAGCAAAACTCCAAAATAAATGGGACCTTTAACGAAAAATTCTTCAAAAAACAACTTAGTCATTTTTTCAGGACTTTTGCGTTCCTCTATGACGTTAACGGGAACGCCCTATACCATCAACTTGATCAGACAACTCTTACAGTTTTAAAGGCCAAAATCGCGGCCATGGAGGTCCCAGAGCTAGAAAACTTATTAGTTGATTTGAAGCGAAATCACTTAAGCCATTTCATTGATTCAATTTCAAAAAAGAAGGGTTTTGGAACCGTGAGTGCGGTCTACCAGACCATTGAGTCCACATTTATTGAAAAGGAATTTAGGCGAGCAGCGAAACCCAAAAAAGCTCAAGCCACGGAATTATCTCCGACAAAAATACGCAAACTATCTATTGAAAGATTACCTGTTTTGGTTGCGATCAACCGCGGTAGCATGGGTGGCGACTGTTCAATCAGCAGCGTACCCTACTTTCCCCTGGTCAAAGGCACCTGGGTTTACTGGGTTCGTAAGAGTCATGACATTAGCCGCCAGCCAGACGGATATGCGCTGGTCACCAGCATTGAGATAAATGGCAAAATCGTACCCTATATAGTGACTGTCAACGGGATGCTGACAAGTGTGGATGTCAAAGCTGTCAAGCGTATGGTGGCAAAAGACTTTGGCACATCATCAGTTCTCACTTTTAACTTTGAAAAAGGTAAATCCTCAATAGTAAACTCCACAGAAATGCGTCAGGGCCTGGCGCCCGAGAAAGGGCATTTTAAAGAAGTCGAAGTCACCATGCCACCCG
>JBBQPV010000499.1:0-1599 GCA_038216925.1 Bdellovibrionia bacterium | reverse complement strand
CAATACTTTCTCATATTCCAAATGGTAAGGGGCATTATCTTTTTTAATAAGTCCTGAAAAATAAATTGGTCGGAAGGCCTGTATCATACTCCCTCATAACGATTCTGCTACACACAACCCCATTCATTTAAGGAATTTGGTAACTGAATCCTACGGTGGGGACGAGAGAGTTTGTAAATCGGCTTTCCGCAAATCCGAAGATAGGAATTAAGCCTAAACTGCTGACACGTTTATTCTTGGGCAGGCTGGAATTATATGCTTCAACTCCTTCGGTCAATGCCTTATCGGAAAAGTAAGCCGAGGCAAATGCCACACCCAAAATTCCTACACCCAATAACAATCCCGTCTGTTTGGAATCAGAGCTGATACTACTGCTTAGTGCATTGTAACCGACAAGGTAGCCACCAACTCCGCTTGACACCAACGCGGTGTAATACCAAATTTCGCTAGCGGATGCTTTATCTTTGGAAGATTCTTCTTTTTTCAAATTACTGGTCACGTCATCGAAGCGCACAGGTTTACCATCCTGTTTAAATGCTCTGGAAAAAAATGATCCTTCAACTTCAATTGATTTGCCTTTAGTAAAAGGCACCGTATTTGTAGCGCAACCAAGAAAACCTGTCACAACGCACACCGAAATTGCAGCAGAACGGCATTCCCTTACAAACATTTTTTTCTCCATTTAAAAGTTCAATTAATTATGTCCCAAATTCCTGATTTATAAATCAATGTTTGTGATGCTTGTGCACCCCTTACAGCTTGTTGAAGATCCTCTTGCGGATATAAATACAAAGTCTTGGGTGAAAAAGCTGTTTCAGCTACCACACGCTGGACTTCCCCCTTTTTTTCCGCAGAAGGTGTTCCAATTTCGTTACCAAGATGAATGGAAAGCATTTTATCCATAGGAATTTTTTTTCTCAGGAGAGTGGGAATTTTTTCTGCATGATTTGACCCCAAGTAAATAACAATCAATGTTTCAGTTGATACAGAATTATAAGTTTCCAAAATTTTCTCAGCCATGTGTATGTCCCGAAAAGTAGGTGTATCAATCATGTAATCGTTCATTTGAAAGTCAGCAGCCACTTTTTTGAGGACCTGCGGACTCGCATCTGGAACTAGATCACGGCGTTCATTTTGCCCAAAGTTTTCTAAGTCTATACCGTTAACAGGAAAATGGTGTCCCTTGCCCCATAGCAAAAACTCTGACACTCGCTCAGAAAAAAGCTTTGCATTAAAACTCGATGGGGCCACATATGTAGAGATGAATCTCTCAAATAGTTTTTCAGTGACGGCTTCGGGGCTTCCCATTATTTCATTTATTTTATCTTGCCATGAGGGCCAAATAAATTCGGTTAATAAAACCGTAGGTTTTTTAAGATGTCCAATTTGTGCAAAGATCTTGGTTCCGCTAATGGGTTTAGCCGAGCTCGTATGTGATTCTCCTACAAAAATGAGTTGCTTATGATTTAGATCCGACACGGCCAACGCTAAAACCGGAATGCTGAAACAACAGAATAACCCAACTGAGGATATTATTTTTCTATACAATTTAGGGCCGCATCTTCAGTATCGGAATTTGGAAAAGCATATGTCGCAACA
>JBBQPV010000498.1:0-1602 GCA_038216925.1 Bdellovibrionia bacterium | reverse complement strand
GAGCGGTGATGGAGCCCGGCGTGATCTCAAGAAATTTTTCCCCAATTATACCGGCAAGGTTAATAAAAAATTTGGAATCGCTTCTCACGGTATCTTTGGCTTTTTTATCTATGGAAATTTTGATTCGGAGCTTTACTTCTTGCCCAGCAGAATCTTTTTGATTCACATCAAAATCAATGCGCTCTACTTTTCCAACTTTGATACCCATGACTCGAACAGGAGATCCTGTCTCAATGCCTCCGGCAAAATTATATTGTACGTATAGATTATATGAGTTGGAGAATGGGGTGAGGACACCCATCAGCGCAGCAAAACCGATGATCATCAGCACCGCCACGAAAAACATAAGTCCCACTTTACGTTCTATCTTCACCAAATCTCCTCAAACCTAATGATACACAGCCCCTTAGTTTAGTAAAGGTAGCTAAATAAATATGTCAAAACAAAATCAAGTCCAATGATCAAGATGGCATTAGTCACCACCGATTGAGTTGTCGCGTGCCCAACTCCTTCTGCTCCCGCCTTACAATTAAAACCATAAAAGCAACTCACCACTGGAATAACAGATCCAAAAACACCCGCCTTCACCATTGCGAGAAGTAGATCTTTGAATTGTGCGAAATGGTTCATGGCATGAACAAATGATTCCCATGAAAATCCGAGTTTTTGCATGCTCACCAACATGGCAAAGAAAAGGCACGTAGCGTTAGCAAACAAAACGATAATCATGCTGGAAATGACTGTGGCTAGAAATCGAGGCACCACCAAATATTTCATTGGATCAATGTTGAGAAGTTTTAAGGCGTCTATTTGCTCAGTCACTTTCATAGTGCCCACTTCGGCAGCAATGCCTGCACCAACACGTGAAGTAAGCAGCAGCGCTGTGATCACGGCACCCAATTCTCTTAATACCAAGAGCGCTGCAAATCCGGGAACGAGGGCAGCTGTGCCGATGACAAGTTTAATATGATAAGAATATTCAATGATGGTAACGCCAGCTGCAAAGCTCACAGATAAAAGAATAATGGGCGTACTTTTATAACCAATTTCATAGACTTGAAAAATGGTTTCTTTGAACCGCAAAGGCCCAGAAAAAAGTGCAGCCAAAAATTCTTTTAAGTAACTAAGCCACGCCTTAACTTCGCCATTTAAACGTAAAACAGTGGACCCGGTGAAATCTAGAATGCTGGGGAAAAAAGAAGTAAGTGCTTTTATAAGGCCCCCAATAAAAGACTGGTGAACCAGTCCAGAAGAGTCATTCCCACCATGGTGGAAAGTGCCGTGGCAACTACGGACCGCCCAACACCTTTGGATCCGCCAGTAGTTGTGTAGCCTTTGTATGTGCAAATTGTGGCTAGAAGAACCGCGAAGGTGAAGCATTTAAATAACCCACCCCAAACGCTTGCCCACGTCACATACACAGGGATTCCATTTGCGTACTCAGTCATGTTCATTCCGGCTACAAAAACCGCAAGGACAGCTCCGCCAAGAATTGACATCAGTAATCCCGCAAAGAGAAGAAAAAAACTACTGATGATAATTCCAATGAACCTTGGAACAATTAAATATTGAATGGGATTTGTCCCAAGACATCGGATGGCA
>JBBQPV010000497.1:0-1610 GCA_038216925.1 Bdellovibrionia bacterium | reverse complement strand
GTCCTCCATAGAAAGCAGTCGGGGTCTTCTGGAAATGTAGACTTCATCTCTAGTACATTTTGGATCGGTAGCTGTGTAACTTGTAAGGTTGCCTTGAGGATCATTGTCTACCATCAAGACTTTGTGCCCCCGCATTTTCAATGCCGTGGCCAGATTAAACGTAAGAGTGGTTTTCCCCACTCCCCCTTTTTGATTCACAATGCTAAAAGTTTTCCCCATCTCTCTATTTGAGAAAGAATTAAAAAAACTAGCAATGGAAAAAAATAATTATTGACAACTGGACCTGTAGAAATTACCTTGTGGACCTCACCGAAAATTTAAATTTAATGTGGATAATCCCCATGGATTTGTGCATAACTCCCTTGCAATTTCCCGCAACTCAAATGTTTCAGTCTTACAAAGCTATGATTAACTAATTGAAATTATTGATAAATTACCATTTGCCCATGGACGTTGTGAATAAGTACTGAGTTATCCACATTTTCTGTTAGTAACTACAAGTAAAAAGTCCTGGACCCCGCTAAAAATCAACGTTTCAACGGAATGATTCAAAAATAGGCATATGTTAACTACTTGATATAACTTATAAATTAACGATTTTTAATTTTTCATTAAGAATGTATGTAAGATTATGATGGTCCGAACGGCGAATTCTTAAAAGTGCCGCCTGTTCTTCCAATTGATCTAGGGGACCAAGCCCAGTTGCAGAGCCATGGGATATGAAAGCAGTAGTCTGGTTGGTTGCCTGTGGGCTTTAAAGTATTCTCATCAAGGCCGATCTATTAAAGCCATTTGCCACTTTCTGCGCGGGGTTTCACAACTATCTGGTTGGAAAGTTGGGCCAGACGGGCCTTTGGTGGTTTCATGGTGCAATTCTTTTTGGGGAGGACCGCGGACTACGGCAACACCACGAAATCAACTCTTTCATCATTCTTGGGCTATTTCACCTCATCGTCGTGTCCGGCAGTCATCTTACTTTCTTCGTGAAGGGCATTTCAAAATTTGCCTTTTTCATGCCTAAATTATTTCAGAAAGTAACCGGTTTCTTATTTTTACTGATTTTTACAATGGCTAATGAACTCCAAGCCGCATGTCTCCGCGCCCTAGTTCAGTGGACGCTCAGAGAATTTATTCCGTATAAGGTCAAAAATGAACCTAACTACCAATTCTTAGCCACCGCCATCTGTATCGTTTTAAGACCCATGTTATGTACATCCCTTTCCTTTCAACTTTCCTGCGCAGCCTCTATGGCTCTAGGAATAGTTTCATGTTTAGAACTAAAAAATAAAAAACATCAAGTGTGGCTCACTCCGCTTCTCTGTGTGCTTCTGACCTCGCCACTTTTATTGGGCATTCAACCCTGTCTGTCTTGGTTGATTATTCCAGTAAATATTTTTGCTTTGCCATTTGTGGAAGTCTCTCTCATTCCCCTTTCAGTCTTAAGCTTCGCCTTGCCCTTTTTAAAACCGTTTACGGAACCCGTTTTATCTTGGATTTTTAAAATATTGGATTTTATTTCTCGTTTTAATTCACCGACGTTTTGCTTTAAGCAGGAAGGAAGCCGTTCATGGGGACTATTATACATCATTATCTTATTAGTTTTTTGGCGT
>JBBQPV010000496.1:0-1613 GCA_038216925.1 Bdellovibrionia bacterium | reverse complement strand
ATTCTGCTGGATCTTGAGTCATTGTTTTCAGAGCGCCCTTTAGATTTTTATCAGCAAATAATATTTGCAAAGAGGCTGCTTTGTCCTCGGGAACAAGGGCTCCGAAAGAGGACGTTTCATCATTAGAAATTTTTAAGACATGAAGATTTTTTGCGATTAACCTGTTGGCTCTGGCGTTGAAAACATCAAGCACACCAAAACGATTGATCATCCCGGAAATTTGACGAGAGTTAACAAGATCTAACGGGACGATTAAAAAGCCCTTAGGTATGGTCAGGCCAATTTCCGCATCAGAAGTTCCGTCTTTAACTGTGTCAGGTTTCTGAAATGCCCAGAGAGTAGCCAAGGACACAATAAGAATTGCCCCCAATATTTGAAACTTCTCTTTGTGTTTCTTCATTTGAGAAAGACCCCCATTTTGTCTATGAAAATCCAGTTGGAACTGCCGTGACTATTTTTAAATTCGTTTTTTAGTTTAGCTGTCTTAAAGAAAACCAAGTTTTTGCCATATTCGATTTCAGAAACTAATGGTTTGGGAGAAGTTACAAAAAGATAATTATGCTTAAAATGACGGAGATAAATTTCCGCAGTTCTAACAGAAAGAAGTAAGATTAGACTTAGGATTGCTATCCCTATTGTCAGTTCCACGAGAGATTGCCCTCGGCTTTTTCTAGTTTCACTGTCCATGGATCCTCCAATTTTTCCATTTTTATTATGGCCGCGCTAAAGACTTTCATATTGGAAAGGCTCCTGAATCCGGCCCACTTTGGCAGATAGCTTTCCGTTTTAACGTCTGCACTTATTTTGATGTTTTGGTTTTTATGAAAATCACTATCTATCTCTAGCGGTGCGCCCACTTCACCGAAGTAATTGACCATGGGGTTAACGTGCAAAAGGAGGCTATCCTTTGAGAAATGAGGCCCCAAGGGTATATGGGGGGTGAATTCCACTTTAGTTTTCGCGCTATAAAAAAGTGGCGGTTTGGCCGTGAGAGTTTTAAGAGTCTGCGTGACACTGTCGGTTTTAATTTGCGCCTGCGCCTGAGCGGTCACTTGTTGAGAAGATAGTAATATATTTCTTAGTGCGATAAGGGGCACCACCGCTGGAGTTCCAGCGGCGGCTATAATTTCCACATCCACTTTCCTACGGGCATCAATGATGGCCATGGCATGTGGATTCATTTTTCCTAAAGCCTCAAGACCTCGAGCTTCTGTGGCAAGGGCATCCAAAGCTTTTTTGTCTAAGAATTTCTGGACTCGGGAATGCACATACGCAGTCATTCCTGATCTCACAATGACACCTGCCACTAAAATGAGAAGGGGCACTAACACTAAAACAAAAACTAACACCTGTCCCCGATGATTCATTTACTGACCCGCTTATATTCACTTGGTCCCAGATCATAGTTAGCCTTTAACTTAATCTTGCCCACCATGCGGGCTTCTGCGTGGGTATGGATAATTCCCTGAAGAATTTGATCTGTGACATCAATGTTTTTAAAATGAAATCGACGATGGAGCACCGCCTTTGTGAGAGCTTCGCATTTCTCATGGTCTTCCGTCTGAGCAATGCAGCGAGAGTTTTCCTCTGACCAGCGGACTAAAATAATTTTC
>JBBQPV010000495.1:0-1617 GCA_038216925.1 Bdellovibrionia bacterium | reverse complement strand
CGAATACTATGGGCCTCGTCAATGACAAGAATCACGTCATTATTTCTAGCGTACTCAACCAATGCGCCTACTCGGGATTCAAAAATTCCCACGCCTCTCGTACCGGCACCCAAAGACGCCGCGTCCACTTTTAAAAATTTTGTCCATTTGGGAATTTCTGGAAATTTGCCTTGGCTCGCCCATTTTACAAAGGTTCTCATGAGCTCTGTTTTCCCTGAACCTGATTCTCCTACAATGAATACGCTGCCCGTTTGTTTTTTCTGCATGGAACGTCTGAGATCAAGCATTTCATCTTCTTTAATATTTTCGTACACGATGGGAGACTCATTGACCAATTTTCCGAAGTCATAGAAATGTTGTTCTACCTCGTCTTTAACTGTGATGGTTCCATCACCACTTTCAGATTTAATCACCTTTTCATGATTATTGAATCTCTGGCCGCTTACAACACTTGCCCCCGGCGGAATCAAGGCCAAAGCGGTTTCCCCCGAAAGTTTAACTAAGGGTTCAACAACTGATGTGTGAGGGGTCTTTGGACTGGTAAGCGCATCGATTTTTTTAATCTCTGTGGTTCGGCCTTGGTCATCAAGTGCGCGAAATTCTTTTGCTTCATGGTTATACCTGATTTTTATTTTTCCATCATGCTCACCCAGACCCATGAATTGCCCAGCTGAGTTAAAAGCAAGTGCGTAGAATTTATCCTTTAAATTAAATGTAACAAACGCCACTTCAGGCACCTGTGGAATGGTATACATCATCCAAGCTTTACTGACGGGTTGGTTATCACCAAGGGACATGAATCTTCTCACATCGTGAGGATACAAATTTGACGGAATAGGAAATATGTCGCCGTCCTCGGTGATGATTGAAAGCTGACTATTTACTTCAATAACAGTTAGCCTCATCATCTCAGCATTTTGCACCGCTGAAGCCACTGCTAGAGTTTTTGGGTTTTCCCCGCCCGTCTGAACATATCTAAGACCCTTTTCCTGAGGTTCGCTACCCTTACTAATAATATTATAGTAAAAACGACCTATTTTTTGGCCTTTGATCAGCATCACTCGGGAATTACTACCTGCCTTAGACAGTTCGATTTCACTAGTGAAGGGGTTGACCAAAAGAACGTTACCGTTTTTGAACTTAAAAGGATATTTTGCTGGATTTGCATGGGCCGTAAGGGCTACCTGAACCAAAATTACCAAGAAGAAAAAACTAAGCCGTCCCTTTTTAAACACCATCATCCCTCCATTACTGTAAAAAACATTTGCAATTGATAGTCCACTTTTGGAACCACCTTTCACAGTTCTCTGCGATTGTGTTTTAACTGAGAGATGTAAAAGTAAGAATCGAGAATTAATTACTTCATTGATTAAGATATGTTCTGAATGACGCTTTGGGACACGCTTACACGGTGAAAGAGACTTTCTCCGTCACTATTTTTTCGCAAATCTATTTTAATGCCAAAGGAACCTGGGCACGTCGCTTGCGAATGTGAGGCTATGAAATGGAGGATACGATGGAACGTATAAAGCGATTAGTATTCTTAGGTTTATTTGTAGTGGGTTTTGTTGGAGTCATTGCCAGTGCCAATCGCACAGGACATGAAGGAACAGAAAC
>JBBQPV010000494.1:0-1629 GCA_038216925.1 Bdellovibrionia bacterium | reverse complement strand
GGCCAACTCCGCGCTTTAAGAAATTTGAATAATCATGAACACCTGACATTGTACATTCAACACTCTTAAATCCTTTGAAAGTGTTTTCTACTGGGGATTCCATCCACTCGTAATTTCTCTTAATAAATTCCACTTGGCGTTCTTCGTCCCAAAAAAAATAATTTCCAAGATGCAGGTATTTAATATCGCTACTTTTTAATTTCTCTTTAGAAGGGTAAATCCATGCCGACATATCTTTATCAGTAGTTGTCTCATCAGACATATCTTCTGCTTTGACTCGTGCCGAAACTTCCAGATTATAGTAAGGTGAAGCTTGTGGACCCTGGTTATTATACGAGCTTCGGCCGTCGGCTTCTGCCAGCGATTCCCCCCAAATCATCAACCCCATGTTCCACGCTACGGCAATAATGATTGGAAAGGCCCCGGCACCAATATGACAATGCCAACAGACATCACCTATAGCACCGAGAGATTTTCTGGCCATTTTGTTTATGACCGCACGATTCATAATAAATGTAATGTGATCTAGGTCAAACTTCTGTAAACAGTTTTCAAGATTGTATCTGCCGGCTAGTGATAACCAGTTTTGACCGTGAGTGACGGCAAGTGGGACCACTTTATAAATTTCATGGAGAATGTGAGCTTGATATGTGCTGTCTTTTCCACCGCTCATAGGTAACATGCAGTCGTAGTATGAATCTGATCTGTATGAATCAATAATTCCTTGCAGGCCTTCTTTTCGTTTTTCCCAATTGATGTGCATTTTTTCTTCCGAGGACTGGCACGGAATGCAAACTCCTACCTCGTCAAAAGAAATTCCTTCCATTGTTGCCGGGAGGCAGCATCTACTACAATACTGAATGTGATCCTCAAACAGGCCTTTTCCAGGAGCGCTGTTTTTTGCGAGCTCAGTCCATTTTGTTTTTGGAAATGGTTTATCTAGAGGAGGCTGTTTAAAGGACGAGTCAAAGCCAACCCAATACAAATCTCTTTCAAGGTTTGAGATTTGATTGTCGTCATATTCATATTTATTCACGTGGGCCGATGAACGAGAGAAGTTCTCTAAAAATAATATTTCCTTGTCAAGGATTTGAGGTAATAACTGTTCCAATGAGAAAATCCAGGGAAACTGCCTTTTGATATTTTTTGAATTCTTAAGATATCCAGTGAGTTCCTCAACGAACGCCTTGAGCTTACCTTCAATATTTTTCACGGAAACTGAATCTTCTTCGTCTGTGCGTAAATATTTACTTTCAATAATCCCGATTGGAATGTTGTGTCTGGCCATCATTTGAAGAGTTAAGATAACATTAGAAACATCTTTAAATTTTTCTATAAATTCAGTGCCCAATTCACTTATTAATTTTTGCGAACTGGGCCTCATTGAAAACATAATATGATCTAAGTTATGTGCCTCTAAAGTCCCTTTGATAAAATTTTTGTCGTGCAGATTGTAGAACCGATGATTAAGGATGCTGGCCACGATTTTTCGGGTGCCCAAAAAGGTTTCAATTGCAGGTAAACACTCTCTATACCTAATTGAAGAAGTAAGAGCTAAAACAACATCATAGGCAAAGGAGGCGGGTTGCTGCGTCATACGGGGTTTTCCATGGATATTTTTAACCGAAC
>JBBQPV010000493.1:0-1634 GCA_038216925.1 Bdellovibrionia bacterium | reverse complement strand
AACGGGGTCTGTCGCAAATACCCAAGCGGCCCTTGCGGATAAGGCCATCGGCTTATCATCCATGTATCTCCTCGCGTCTACTCCCATAGAAAGTGTTGGGTATAATTCCCAATCTCAAGCCTTCACCGCAAAATTTCGCTTAGCCGAAGGGACTTCTTTAAATGTGGGAGCAGGTGGAGCGGGAGTTAAGGAAGTGGGTGTGAACAGACATTTGGGTGGGCCGTGGTACATCTATACTTATTTAAGAAATCCAACGGAGAATGAAGATAGGTCCACCGCAGCGTTTTTAGAATGGGTGCTGAGATATTAAGCTTTGCCAGCGCCCTTCTTAGGGAGCACCATGGAAAATGTAGTTCCGTGACCAGCTTTACTTACTAAAATAACTTTTCCACCGTGACCTTCAGCGATGGCCTTTACAAAAGTCAGGCCCAATCCCCAACCAGATTGACTATTAAAATTTATTGATTTGGACCGAAAAAATGGCTCAAAAACGTCGGACTGTTCTTCTGCGGCAATGGGTGCGCCCTGATTGTGCACAGAAATGGTCACGTCCGTTGGAGATTCCGTTAAGCTTACCGCCACCGGGGTATCGGGATCGCCATATTTTATAGCATTGGTGATTAAATTTTCTGTTGCGCGCTGAATTTTTTCCGGAGCAAGTTTGCACATCACTTCGTGATGGGGAATGTCTGTAATAAAGCGCTTCCCATGAACCTGATTCATTTCTACAATTAAGTCTGAAACCTGTTTGGCCAAATCGTAATTGGACATTTCAAAACTAAGTGATTTCCCTGCGCGCATTTGATTTGCGTCCAGAAGGGTGTTTATCATGCCGTCCACTCTGTCCAAACTTTTTAAAGTCCTTTCGGCTTGCCTAATTACGTCTGCCGGTAAATCAGCTTTTCTTTGAATCAATTGCAAGTTGAGTTTAGCCGACGTCAGAGGAGATTTTAAATCATGGGTTAAAGTAGATACAAAAAGGTCTCTCAATTTTTGTTCCGATTTTAATTTTTCAATTGTGGAAAGAGATTGGTCAATTTCTTCGTTTTTCTCTTCCATAACAAATTTCATAAATTCTGCGCCCGTAGTCACAAGGCCGGTTTCTATGGAATGTAAAATAATGTCTCTATCCCTTTGGGAGAGCGGACCCCCCACTTCCTCAAGCACCTCAAATATCACTTCACGGAGCATTCGCATTTCAGTGAGTACCTGTTTCAAAGTATAACCTTCAAGACTCGCCCGCTGGTTTGCGTGTTCTTTCGCAACGGCGTGAGTTTTGTCCGCCTGAAACCCAACAACGGAAAGGGAATTTTCTATTTGAACCATTAGTTCCGGAAGGGCGTCGGCAAGTGCCATTGAATTCTGATGTTGTGCGGCCGGCAAAGTATTCCGAACCCGCTCTTCCCATAGTTTCAATATAACCTTGTCATTTCTCTTCAACAAGATTGCGGTAGATAATTTATCCGCCGGAAGTGGTGCTGACTGCATGTCTTAGCCCTTTTCTGTAATTTTTAAAGAATCACTATTTTTACCATAAAAATTTGCTCGCTTGAAAGGAATAATGAGGCTTAAAATAATAAGTTCATGATCAACATAGCCCAGGCCTCAAAAAACTACGGGGATCGCACCGTATT
>JBBQPV010000492.1:0-1641 GCA_038216925.1 Bdellovibrionia bacterium | reverse complement strand
CCATCGTTGGAATAAATATATTCCAGCCTAATGTGCTTATATTGTTCAAATTTGTAACGCATCTTTAGAAGCTTAAGCATAATTGCTTCTTTGTGAGTTTGATCCAGATGTCTGACTTGTTTGATTTCTTTTTCGATAAATTTTGTAGCCTCTAAAGGATGAAAGCAAAATCCTTTTGTAAATACCCAGGTCTTATCTTTCGGTATAACTCTGGCTTCAAAAATTTCATCTTTATTAAATCCCGCGGTCACCGTTGAATCTTCAATGGTCATTTTTTTCTTTGTGAATAAATCCCGGATGACCAAGTCTGCGTCCTTCAGTTTAATAAATTCAAAAAGACTGTGATGGGTTTTAGTCAGATTTTCATAAATTTCTTTATTTTCGGCGGGAATGTGTTCAATATTTTTTTGATAAAAATAATTCACTGGTGGCATATGGACGTCGGAAAGCTCTCTGGAGAACATATACCAATCTAAAAATTGGGACATTCTCATTTCAAAGCTAACATTTTCTTCATCAATAATACCCGCACGTTCAAAGAACTCACGCTTTGCATTGAGAGCTTCCCGCTGATAGTCAGCACCAGTAAACATTTGAATTAGCTGTTCTAAGATTTTTTCGTATTCACTCATAAAATATTTTTTTCAAAGTAGTTAAAGAGCACTCTGGAGTCATGGGGCCCAGGTCCAGCCTCTGGATGATACTGCACACTCCATGCTTTGAGTTTTTCTGCGCTAATTCCTTCCACGGTTTTATCATACAGGTTTATTTGACTGACTTTTACGTGGGATGGCAAGTCTGGCCGTACCACATAACCATGATTTTGCGCCGTCATATATATTTCACCGGTTTCTAAATTTTGAACAGGATGATTTGACCCCCTGTGACCAAACTTTAACTTCTCAGTTTTCCCACCCAGCGCCAGAGCCAATATTTGATGTCCCATGCAGATCCCCATGATTGGGACTTTTCCTAGGAGATTTTGAACTTCTTGAGCCGCACCCACAACTGTGGTTGGATCCCCTGGTCCATTAGTTAAAACTACGCCGTGAGGTGACCAGTCTAAAATTTTTCTTGCCTCAGTACGTGCGCTGAACACCGCCACTTCAGAAAATCTTTGAAGGAGCTGATTCACAATACTCGCCTTAACGCCGTAATCAATCACAGCCACACGGCCCTTTGGACCTTTACCTTTCAAATTTATCGTTTCCTTGGTGCAAGTTTCAAAAACCCAATCCGACGGAATTTTATTTCTTTTTTCCGCTATGAGCTTTTTGGAACCTTTCACAACTTCGGCGGCAGATTCCGCTTTCATCATTACGCCCCACGGGGTGCCTTGCTCCCTTAAGTGGAGAGTCAGTGAGCGCGTATCTACACCCTTAAGTATTCCTTTTCCAAAAAAAGCGAGTTCGTCTTGGAGATTTTTTCTTAAATCTCTTTGTGTGTCATTTAGCTCTAAACAAATAAATCCTTCAGCCCACACTTGCTTTGATTCGCGCTCAGCCAAAACCACACCATAGTTTCCCTGCTCTGGCGCGGTCATCACCACAATCTGTTGGAAGTAACTGGGGTCTGTGATGATCTCCTGATATCCAACCATAGAAGTGTTAAATACAACTTCTCCAACGGAGACTATAGAGG
>JBBQPV010000491.1:0-1646 GCA_038216925.1 Bdellovibrionia bacterium | reverse complement strand
TATAAATAGTAACTTGACTAAAAATCGAAATCTTGGAAACACTGAAGCAAACCTTACCTTTCATATGAATAGAATTTTCAATCGAATTTCTACTGGTAGTGAAATGCCCGGAGACGCAGACGTTGAACTTTCAGTACTTGTCACTCCGGCAGACAAAAAGACTCCGGCTGTGACAAAAAAGGTGGTTCTTCCTTGGATTCAAAAAGATCTCACCGTTTTTCAGGCTGATTTAAATAGTGCGGTTGCTGCGAATGCTAATAAAAAAATTAAAAATGAATTGTATTCAGTTAAGGATGAAGCTGGAAAAACCACTTTTAGTTTTGGATTTGTGGATTTCAACGGTTCTCTTTTCAGCCCTAACAAGATTTTAGTGGATCTCCTTAAAGATGCAGATCTAAAACTACGATCAGAAAATAAAACATGGAATCGGTTTAGATTTTTGGATGGCCTAGCGGGATGGACTGCGCAGACTCAGAAATTTGATATGAGCATCTCTGAACAGATGGCTCTTGAGCGTTACATCCCGGACGACGCAGTTTTTCTTCAGACAGAGCATACTTATCCCACTTACATCACTAAACACAGTAAAGCGGATAAGACTTCGGAGTTTGTCGCAGTGATGTGGCTAAATACTTTTGAACCTTCCGGCGAAATGCCGATTGGTAATGGTAAAGTAAAAGCAATGACAGATGAAGATTTTGTTAAAGAGATAAATGATACCGTTGTTCTTCTAGGTAAAATCGGTGTCCATAATCTAGTAATTGATATGGTCAATAATGGTGGCGGGTCATTGGAGCTTGGTTTAAAAATAGCGCAAATATTTTCTGACACAAAAATTGTTGCACCTAGCGTGCAGTATAGACTCAGCGAAACTTGGATGGATGATTTTGAAAATCAAAGTATCAGTAATCCCTCAGACCCTGAGCGCGCGGTTTTCACGCGGAACTTTAAAATTCTGCAGGCCGATGCAAAAGCAGGTTTAAGACTTTCACGCCCCTTATCCACTGAGTCACTTATGCCCATGATGCTTCAAGGTAATGATAAGTGGGACAAGAAAATAAAAGTGACTCTCTTAATTAATGAAATGTGTGCCTCCATGTGTGACATATTTTCAGGAATTATGAAGGACAATGGCTTGGCAACAATAGTAGGCGCGAATACCATGGGCGCAGGCGGCAATGTTGTTAATCACTTCCAGGCGCCAAATAGTCATTTCAACGTGAGGCAAACCGAATCCCTCATGTTAAGAAACGATGGCACCTATATGGAAAATAACGGCGTGGCTCCCGACAAGGCTGTTGACGTCAATGCTTCTGCTGGAAGTAAATTTAAAGATGCCATCAATGCAGCCTTGGATGCTTCTTTAAACGGAATTTAAAACTGTATATTGATAGACACGAAAATCTCTCCGGAAATTCCGGAGGGATTTTTTTATCGGGAAGTGCTCATCCTTAAATCCAAAAGTTAATCATAGTCGCAAACGTGGCCGTGCCGTCTTTACATGACATTCTCTCAAATACTGAAGCATGCGGGCATTTAGCCGGTGCTATTTAATCGCGTTCCTGCCAAAAGCAGCCGCGCTTGAACGCGCCCGCAACCCAAACCCTCTAATTGATTTACTGAAATGTAGTCATTCATTGTGAGTC
>JBBQPV010000490.1:0-1663 GCA_038216925.1 Bdellovibrionia bacterium | reverse complement strand
ACAAGGATCATACGGACATCCTCCATAGATGGGAGAAAGATGTTGTCGCATTAAATAATTATCGCCCACTTTTTGCCCGCAGTTATCAACTGGCCTCTTTTTACTCCTACTACCGATTCCCAGAAGATGAAGTCTTTAAACCGGCGGGAATGGACCGCAAAGACTTTTATGATTTTCTGCCTCAACCCGCATCTTTAACGGGAAGCTACATTGTACTGGACACCGATGATCTTTTGCCCCAATGGTTCACAATAAAGTATCAGCGTAAATTTGTGCAGAGCCTTCCGAGTGGTCTCGCACTCTATGAGATTAAAAATAAATGAAACGCCTTATGTTTGTTTGCCTCTTGGCTTTAATATTTCTCTACACATTGTTGGGGCTCATCAGCTATCAGTATACTCTTCCTTTACTAAGTCCCAACCCAACCCTCACGGATAATTTATTTTATGATTATGGCGGCATCACCCATGCACAAACTAATTTGAGTACTGGAAGTGGGAGTATTGACGAAGTCGTAAGAGCCGCCTCTCAGTCCAAGTGTCAGTTTTTAATCATAACGGATTTAAATCTTCTGCAAAAACCGTCAGACACAGACGGATATAAAAATGATGTTTTGGTGATGTTTGGTGGAAAATTTAGTTTTCTTGGCGGCCACCTTCTCACTTATAACCAAAAAGTGCCTTGGCCCTTTACTGGGATGGGACAGGCGCAAATTTATTTCAATGATCTTTTGCAAAATCCTCCTTCCAAAAAACTACAGTTGGTTGCAGCTCACCCATACCTTCCTAGACACAGTTGGGAAAACTTGTCCTACCCCGGCCTTAATGGAATGGAGATCCTCAATTTAGACAGCCTCTGGTACTCTAAAATTACCCATCATAAACTGAGCGTTTTTTGGAGTTTCTTGATGCTCCCATTTAATTTGGATTTGAGTTTCCTAAGACTATTTTCTGAACCGGTTCTAGAAATAAATGCCTGGGATGAAAATTTAAAATCTCGACAGTTTTTCGGTTGGGCTGGTAGTGGCGCTACGGCAAAGGCTATTCCTTTTCCTGACCAGGTTTTTAAGTTTCCCTCTTACAGACGATCCTTCAAACTAATAAAAGACCACGTTCTTCTTTCAAGCGAGCTCACAGGAAATTTTGCAACGGACAAAGAAAAGGTTCTTGATGCCTTATCTAGTGGACATTTTTATTTCAGCCTAGATATTTTAGGAGACCCAACTGGATTTTACTTCATCGCTGTTTCCGATAGAAAAAGGTATCTCTTAGGAGATGAGATCAAGTTTACGGGAAAACCCATCACCTTTTCCGTGGATTTGGGGCGAAATATTGATATTCCTCACGAAATAATTTTAATTAAAAATGGTGAAAAAATTGAAGTATCCAATGGACGCAGTTTAACCAAGGTGGTCAACCAGCGTGGCGCCTACCGAGTTGAAGTGCGGCTTTTTCCAAAGCTTCCTCCTCCAGACGGAAAAGTAAGATTCTCATGGATCTATTCCAATAGTATTCGCGTTGATTAAAACAATTAGACCGTCCACGGCAGTTGTCTGACAACCTAACCGCTCATAATTCTTGAAACCTCGGGCCTGCTTATGCTCGCGCTCCAGTTCATTAGGTTCTTGTAACAGAGAAAGATTTTTTTTCACGTGCACAAGGCA
>JBBQPV010000489.1:0-1671 GCA_038216925.1 Bdellovibrionia bacterium | reverse complement strand
GAACCCCCCGTCCTCCCTGCAATTTCTAAGCATAAAATTATTTTACCAGTCTCAGGGATTCATCGAGGGGTTTTAGAGGCGCTGACCTACGCTAGAAGTTTAAATGGGGAAATCTCTGCATGCTATATAGATATTCAACCGAGGATCACCCAAAGACTTATTACTGAGTGGGAAAAATATGGGATGGGAGTGCCTCTCACTATTCTGAGATCACCCTTTCGCTCTGTCATTAGGCCCATTTTGGATTATGTAGATATGGAGCTTAAAAAGGATCCAACCTCTCTTATCACAATCATTATTCCGGAATTTGTGAATCCCAAGTGGAGACACAGACTGCTGCACAATCAAACGGCCATTTTTATTAGGGCTGCCCTCACCTTTAGATCCCGAGTTGTCATCACCAGCGTTCGCTATCATCTGCGCCAATAATTAATGTTGGGTTGATTCTTTTGCCCAATACTTTTTCAAGTACTCTTCCCGTCCGGAATGTCCACGATAGCGCATATAATTTGAAGCATTGGTTTTGTAATAATTCTGATGATAATCTTCGGCTTTCCAAAATTTTCCCGTAGGCAAGATTTGGGTGACAATTTTCTTCTCAAAACGCTTTGACTTTTCCAAATCATCCCGAGACTTTTCCGCCAGTTTCTTTTCCTGGGCATTTCCGTAGAAAATAATAGAGCGGTACTCTTCTCCGCTGTCTACAAATTGTCCGTTTGGATTTGTCGGCTCTGAGGCCATCCAAAAAGCGTGGAGCAATTCATTAAAAGAAATTTTAGCGGGATCATAGGTCACTTCTACAGCTTCAACGTGACCAGTGGTCCCTGAGGACACCTCCTCGTAACTAGGATTTTCTTTTTTTCCACCGGTGTATCCAGAGATCACCTCACTCACACCGGGAAGCTTTTCAAAAGTCGATTCCATGGACCAGAAACATCCCCCAGCAAAAACAGCGGTGGCGGCGAATGCAGATGAAGTACCCAACATAACTACTAATGAAGTGAGGGCATTAATTGCAGTTCTCATTTTTTATCTCCTTTAAAAAGGTGAAGATATTTTTCAAACCCTTCTGACTTCATTTTATCAACAGGGATGAATCTCATAGAGGCGGAATTCATACAGAATCTTTTACCGGTGGGTTTAGGGCCGTCATCAAATACGTGGCCTAAATGGGAATCGGCATGTTTTGATCTGACTTCTGTTCTTTCACCAAATAAACTTTTATCAGATTTCGTTACAATATTCTTTTCTTCCAGTGGTTTTGTAAAACTAGGCCAACCCGTACCGGAATCATATTTGTCTTTAGAACTAAATAGAACTTCCCCAGAAACCACGTCCACGTAAATACCGTCTTTGTGATTATCCCAATATTCATTGTGAAAAGGCGCCTCAGTACCTTCCTTTTGAGTGACATTAAATTGTTCAGAAGAAAGTTTTTTCTTTAATTGCTCTTGAGCGGGCTTTTTATAATTATCCATTTTGTCTCCTAAGCTTATCGTTCCTAAGGTGATTATTCCTAAAAATAACAGTGTTTGCATCTTTTCCCTCTCTTTTTTCATATACTCATTCGCGTACAAGATAAATGGGTTACATATATTTTATTAGACCCCATCTGAACTTTGCCTATAGAATTCTTGTAACCTGGGGCCAGATATGACGAATAACCGATTG
>JBBQPV010000488.1:0-1685 GCA_038216925.1 Bdellovibrionia bacterium | reverse complement strand
CGGTGATAGAGAGATTACGTTTTTATTAGAAGAGCCGGACAGAGATTTCCTAGAGAAATTATCCAGTCCCCTCCTCGTTCCCTATAAGAATGACGAGGTATTCAACGGCCCCTACGAGGTGGTAAAAAGAGAATCAGGAAAACGTTGGTACTTAAAAAATAATAGGTATTTTAATCAAGGGAATTTAAAGAGACCAGATGTTGAAATTGTATTTGCCTCCGATGACGAAACTGCTGCAAATCTTTATGAAAAAGGACTCATCGATTTTCTGTGGCGTGTTCCAGCGGTAGACATTCCTAAATTTAAATCTCGGCCCGATTTTTTTCAGGTTCCCGTCTCCAGACTTGACTACGTTGGCTTCAATTTGAGACCGGGGCAACCTCTGAATGACAAGCGCCTGAGAAAATTACTGGCAGAATCTGTAGATTTTGAAGAATTTAAAAATATGTTTTTTGCTTTAGGACGTCCTGGCTGTCCTGGCCTCTCGGACAGATTCTTAGTAGAAAACCCGAAACACTGTCAGAATTTTGAAGTGAAATCTTCGGATAAAGTTTCTACTGACTTAAATGATAAAATTAAAACTTTGACACTTAATTTCTACTTCAGTCTTCTTGGTGGGGATGATATTCAGCGGCAAGCTCTTTGGTTCCAAAATCAATGGAAAAAGAATGTTGGATTGAAAACTCACATCAAGGGCTTGGAGCAGAAATTTTATTTTACCGAACTTGAGTCTCACCCGCCGGAATTGTTTAGAAAAGGAGTAGGGCTGAACAGACCAAGTTGTCTAGCCGCACTGGAAGTATTTAAGTCAGACAATCATGATAACTTCACTGGATTTAATAGTTCAAAATTTGACCAGATTATTAGACCTCTCCAGCGGCAGAGGTTATCTCGCAGTGAACAAGACATTATTTGCGGCGCCGCCACTGACTTTCTTTTTAAAGAAGAATATGTGGGAATTCCCACAGGAAGAGTTCATTTTTCAATGTTACTGAGGCCAGCTTTTAAAAATGTAAAAATAAATGAAATCAATCAACTGGATTTGAGCGAACTGAAATATGAAAAATAAAAAGCGAGTTGGACTTATTGGCTCTGGTCTTATGGGAAAACCCATGGCCATGAACTGGTTAAAAAATGGTCATCCATTGTCCGTCATTTCTCATAAGAACCCCGTGAGTGATTTAGGTAAAGCAGGCGCTAAGGTCTGCACCACTATGAAAGAACTTGTTGGGAATTCCGATGTGATTGTTCTCATGCTCCCTACTAGCCGCGAAGTGGAAAGCGTTTGCTTAGGGACTGACGGGCTATTGAGTATCCTGAACCCTCGGCAATTTCTTATCGACATGACTACCTCTGATCCCAAAAGCACCGTAAAGATTTCCGAAGAAATGAAGAAAAAAAGTGTAAAGTTTTTTGACTGTCCTGTCACTGGCGGGGTAAAAGGCGCCGTCGATGGAACTTTGACTTTGTTTATAGGTGGAGAAACGCAATATTACGAAGAATGTGAAGATGTATTAAGCGCTGTTAGTAAAGTGCGCACTCATTTTGGCAGCGTTGGTCAAGGACACATGGCAAAGATCATTAATAATTTTGTCTGCATCGGAAACTTGGCTGTATTTTGTGAAGCCCTTCCCCTTGCCATAAAAATGGGTCTAGAAAGTAAAGATATGGTGGAGACATTAATC
>JBBQPV010000487.1:0-1698 GCA_038216925.1 Bdellovibrionia bacterium | reverse complement strand
CATTTCAATCATGGTTGGCTTGACACCTACCATAGTTTTTCTTTTGGAGAATACCATGATCCCGAGCAAATGGGATTCAGTGTTCTAAGGGTTATTAATGAAGACAAAATTGATGGCGGCACTGGTTTCCCCACCCATCCTCACCGAGATATGGAGATTGTTTCATACGTTGTTGATGGGGCCCTAGAGCATCAAGATACCCTAGGAAATAAAACCGTTATCAAACCCGGTGAAGTACAGCGCATGACTGCCGGAACCGGAATTAGACATTCTGAAGCAAACCATTATGCCGATCGCAAAACTCATCTTTTACAAATTTGGCTTTTACCTGAGAAACAAGGGGAAAAACCAAGCTACGATCAAAAATCTTTTTTAAAAGATTTTGAATTAAACAATTTTGTTCTTGTGGGTTCTAAAGAAGGGAAAAATGGTTCTGTGGTTTTGCATCAGGACGTGGAGATGTATGTCGGCAAAATGAAAAAGGGAGAAAAATTAGATTACGGTATTAAGCCGTCTCGAAGCATTTGGATTCAAATGGTTAAAGGATCCGCACTTGTAAATAGTGTGAAGGCAAATACCAGTGATGGACTAGCTATCACCGGTGAAAAATCTTTGGCGATTAGCACCGAAATGGAAAACGAATTTATTTTATTCGACATGCCTCAGTGAAAAGTTCGCATTAAGGCGTCATTTTCCGTGCGCGCCTTTAATTGCTCTGACTCTAAGTTATTGAGAAAATCCAGGAGCTCTTCTTTATCCACATCAAGTTGCACTTGTTTAAAGGGGCGCTTAAATTCAAAATAATGTGTAATGTTCCCTTTGGCGTCTTTTATTGGAATTCTATAGAGACGAAATCGCACATTCAGCTCCATAACATCATTCGTGTAGTATTTCTTTAGGTCAAATCCTGCCTTTATATCTTGGCGAGCGCCCCTGATTCCATCAATGTTCCGCCTGATGGCATCATTGGAAATGTTCAAGTGATTTACTGCTTTTTCTGGTCGACCTAGCTCAAATTCTTTTTTTGCACTGACTCGGAATGCTCGCACCTCACTGCCATGTTGATAAGCTCGGTACCCAGTTAAATTATTTACTTTTGCAAAGTCTGTGTCCGCTACCACTGCAAAATCAAAGGGGCCCTGAGGGAGTCCAGTTAAAGAATCAAAAACCGTCGCATAGGCATACCCATGATCTATTTCATGTTCCATGACAGATGCAACCTCATCATGACCGCTGTAAAGTTTAACGTCTTTTCCCGCAGGGTCAAATGACCCTTGCACAGTGTCGCCCACTTGCTTTTCATGGAGAGTTGCTTTTGTGATGGCTCCGTCTTTAACAGCCTTTCCAACGGAACCCCCAGAAATGTCATATTTGTGTCCAGTCACTGCAAAGGAATGAGGTGTCGCAAGGCTAGTCGGGGCTGAGCTCGCCTCAAGCTGCATGGAGGCCTTTTGACTTTCTAATTCTTTAATCCTTCTAATGACCGCTTTGTACTGACGATCCTCAGGAGTGATTTCATGTACTTTCGAATTATTATTTGCTTTTGATTCGTGCAAACTTTCCGATAATTTTTTTCTCATCGCTTTCAACTCATCTAAAGTTTTGCCGTCCAAATTAATAATTTTATTTTTGACGGAAATTTCTTTTTTAACGTCAGTAACGGAAATACTGTGGTCTCGTTTAATTGTGTAGCCAGCA
>JBBQPV010000486.1:0-1702 GCA_038216925.1 Bdellovibrionia bacterium | reverse complement strand
AATGGAGACTTTGCGGATCTTTTGCGGGCGGTGTGCACAGAAACCGATTTAACCCGGCTAAGATACACAACCAGTCATCCCAAAGACTTTGATGACAAGGTGATCGCAGCCCACGTGAAGTATCAAGAAAAGCTTGGCCTTTACTTACATCTTCCCGTGCAGTCTGGATCCAGCCGGGTTTTGGCCGCCATGAACCGGGGTTACAGTCGAGAGGAATATTTAGAAAAAGTGATGAAAATTAAATCCGCATTACCAGAAATGGTATTTTCCACAGATGTCATTGTGGGATTTCCTGGAGAGACCGCAGAAGAATTTGAAGAGACGGTGAGCCTTGTTCAGGCACTGGATTTTGAAAACGTCTATGCCTATAAATACAGTCCCAGGCCTTTCACAAAGGCTGCAAAACTTCCTGCAGAGTTGACTATACCTGAGGCTGAGAAGGACCGTAGATTATGGCGCCTTATTGATGTGCAAGAAGAGATGGGATTTAGACTGGCTAAAAAATATGACGACAAAGTTTTAAATATTTTAGTAGAAGGTGCCTCTCGTAGTAATCCTAAAACTTTAACAGGACGCACCGTGCACAATAAAGTAGTGAATTTTAATGGAGAAGCGTCTCTCGTGGGAAAAATTATTCCTGTGAAGATCTTAAAATCCTTTCCGTTTTCTATGAAAGCAGAAGTGCTTGTCAGTGGAGGTTTACAATGAAAACTCAGTTTTTTCCTCACGGACTCATGTTGGGTCCTCAGCCTTTTAATCCCATTATGATTTTTAAAAGCGAAAATGAAAAAGAGGTGCTCCCTGTATTACTGGACCCCGTCAATGCGGGTATCATGATGGTGGATTCAGAAAGCCTGGGCAGGGTTGATTCCGCTCATCACGCAAGCCTAGAAATTTTTGAAAAATTAGGGGTGAGTATTAAATCCATTTATTTTAATGAAATTAACGGCAGTGAAATTATAGCCCAAGCCTTCATCACAGACGGAAAAAAAGATATTCAAATGAAGTTCAAAGCTCGAGAAATATTATCTCTAGCTCTCAGATCTGGGTGTAACTTTTTTGCTAGCCCTGAAGTCATTGAGAAAAGTAAATTGCTCAATTTAGAGTGGGCTATGCAGCAAGGTCCTCAGCATGATCAAGGTGGGAAAACTTTAATTCAAGGGCCGGGGTGGCTACACTAATGATCATTCCCATTAACGGACTTTATCCTGAAATTCATAAAACTGCTTGGGTTGCTCCCACGGCAACAATTATTGGTGATGTGGAAATTGGAGAAAAATCTTCCATTTGGTTTGGGACAGTAGTGCGAGGAGACGTTTTTAAAATTAAAATTGGGCGAGAAACAAATGTCCAAGATAATTGTGTCATGCATTCGACATATAAAAAGGTGGGCGCAGTTTTAGGGGACAGGGTGAGCATTGGTCACCGAGTGATACTCCACGGCTGTGAAGTCCAAGATGGGTCTTTGATTGGAATGGGTGCCATCCTCATGGATAATGTAGTGGTGGGAAAAAATTCTCTGGTAGGAGCAGGATCTCTTTTAACAGAAGGTTCAAAGTTTCCAGAAGGGTCGTTGATTTTAGGATCTCCTGGGAAAGTAAAGCGACCATTAACACCTGACGAATTAAAACATCTTCAAAAAAGTGCAGATAATTATTTGATGTACACAACTTGGTATACAGGAAAAGGAGGGACCATCCCG
>JBBQPV010000485.1:0-1705 GCA_038216925.1 Bdellovibrionia bacterium | reverse complement strand
GTCTTGAAACCCGGGGACTAATGCCCTCGGGAGACAAGAAATTTGATGCTCAGATAAAAAGAATTAAAAAATCCAATTTTGGCAAGAAAAACTACAAAGAGGCCATTGAAATGATTTCCAAGATCTCGAAAGCAAATCCAGGTTCCTGCAATAGTTTAGTTGATTCTTTGAGTCAGCCAGAAACAATGGTGGGCATTAAGGCAATACTATAACCAGAACTATTGAATAGGTTGACTACAACTCCAAATAAATTTGGCTTTGAGCTCTGAATAATTGGCTGGTGATTTTGAACCCGCAGTATCCATTAGAAATTTAGGGCCATGGTACTCACCATTTCCTTGAATTAACATCTTCGGACCGTAACCTTGTGCGCCAATAGACTCTTTATAAAGACGAGCAACAAACCCGGAAGATGTGACATCATTTTCAATTTTTAGGCGATCAGAATAGTAATTACTTTTGCTCACATCAACGGCATCTGCTGAAATGATATTAAAGGCAACAGTATCCAAATCTGGGCAACCTTCCAGTTTTTCTCTGTCTCCCCACAAATAAATAATTCCATCAATGCTAAGTTCCCTCACCGTTCCCAAAAAGAGCCTCTTGCACTCTGGCTCCGCGTGATAACGCAGTCTCCAAATAAATGAATCATCAGCACTGTAACACCCGAGTGCCTTTAATATTTTAATCTGAATCTGTTTTTCACTTGGATCATCAAAGAGCCTGGTGTTGAGAAATTTTGTGCCACCTCTTATCACCACCGCCGAAAGCCGTGGATCTTCTTTTCCAAAAACCACGCGACTTCCGTAAGCACCTGTAGCTAAATAAAGTCCGGGCCCAACGGTGTAATCAACTTTAGAGGCCTCGTTAAAAAATTCTTCCGCATTGAGCTTTAGTAAAGCTGAGAATTGCGCAGCAGTGGCAGGTTCCCGAGGTAAATCATTATAGTTAAAGCCCATCAGGGGCTTTTCAATGACAAAAGTTTTACTAGCTAAGTAATCGCGGAGATCACTGACCGGAGTAGCATGAGACGGAGAATTAAAAACGAGGAGAGAAAATAGTAATGAAAACATTCTGAACCCTTCTATGCGTTGACACCTGTACTACCAAAGCCTCCGGCGCCACGACTAGTTTCGCTCAAAGAATCCGCCCATTGAAAATCCGCTTGGACAACGGGTGCAAGAATAATTTGTGCGATTCTATCGCCATGTTTGATTTCAAAATTTTCGGTACCATGATTAATTAAAATCACCTTTAGCTCACCTCGGTAATCACTATCAATTGTCCCAGGTGTGTTCACCACTGAAATTCCATTCTTAAACGCAAGACCGGACCTAGGACGCACTTGAATTTCATAGTTCATCGGGATTTCAAAACTTAGGGCTGTAGGAACCAAAGTTCTTTCTCCAGGCTTTAAAGTCACTGCCGCACTTAAGTTGGCGCAGATATCACAACCTGCGGCACCTTCTGTTTGATACTTAGGTAACTCGTTATTAAATCCCTCAAGTTTTTTTATTTTCACAACTGGCTTCATGCTTACCTCTTATTTTGGATTAATAGCTTTTTGGACTTCACGGGGATTCACTTGCCCCATCACAAACACAGACATATTTTTTGTATTCAACAATTCTTTTGATAATTCCAGAACTCCCTTAGCCGTCACTGCCTGAATCCCGTCCACCACTTTTTCCACGGGCATATATTC
>JBBQPV010000484.1:0-1725 GCA_038216925.1 Bdellovibrionia bacterium | reverse complement strand
AGGAGATCTAGCCGGCGTAGATATAGAATTGGGCAGTTGTCAAATTGGGAATGAGGCGGCAAAAAAATATTGCGAAGATTTCATAAACCCTGACGTTCATTGCGGAGTTGTTGTCTTTGGTTTTTGTGGAGGATTGTCTCTTAGGTTAAAAGTTGGGGATGTGATCATTCCCCATAAAATAATAAGTAGTGAAAACCAATTGGTTTATGAAATGGATTCAACCCTCATAGAAAAATTAGGTAAAATACTCATCGGGGAAGGTGTCAATTATAAATCAGTGCCTCTCATTACGGAAGATCACGTGATCCAAACCGCTGAAGAAAGAATGGGTTTATACAAGAGAACACTTGCAGAAGCTGTGGACATGGAGTCATCAGGTGTAGTTGAAATAGCTAGGAAAAAGAATTTAGCGGTGTCAGTTATAAAAGTGGTGATTGATGATTTTGAAAATGATCTTCCTGATTTCAATGCCTATGTTTTTAAGCCTGGTGGTTTAAGACCTGAGAATATCGGGGAGCTTTTGGAAAAGGATCCTAGTAAAGGAGCAGCATTTTCAAAAAATCTAAAAAAAGGAGGAGTGATTTTAACTGAAATCGCACCCTTAGTGACATCCTTTTTGGGCGGTTATTGGAGAGAGATTTGTTGAAGATTGTGTTGGCGTTGAGAGCCCTTCTTCTCCTCATATTGTTGCCGCTTATCACACTGGTATTCAGCATTGTTGTCATTTTGGTTATTATCCCTTTTGCCACTCGAAGCACCATGGACTTAGTGATAAGAATTTGGGCTCACACTTTGTGCGGTATCTCAGGTGTTAGAGTTCATGTTGAAGGACGCGAGCACGTAAAAAACCTTAAATCCGCTTTATTTGTGAGTAATCATCAAAGCCATTTTGACATTCCCGTCCTCTTTATTGCCATTCCAAATTCCTTTAGAATGGCTGCCAAAAAAGAACTCTTTTACTTTCCCGTGTTTGGCCAAGCTCTCAGTAAAGCGGGTTTCATGGCTCTAGATAGAAAACGTGTTGAGACCTCTCAACATGCAATGGAAAAAATGAAAGAGCAATTTGGGGATGGGGACAGTTTCTGGATGGCGCCTGAGGGAACTAGATTTGACGGTGAGGGGATAGGAGATTTTAAGAGCGGAGCATTTCATCTGGCAATTCAAACAGGACAACCCATTGTACCGGTGTGCGTGTTTGGTACTCATAAGGTTTTATCCAAAAGAAGTTTTTTAACTAATAAGAAACAATGGTTGCAAGACGTGTACGTTCAGATTTTACCGCCGGTGAAGACGGCGGATTTGACGATGGCGGCGAGATTCGAATTGCGAAATGCCGTGCGGGAGAAAATTGTCTTGGCATATTCTCGTCATCAACAAGATTCCAGTGTTTCCCAGAATCTGCAGACTCTAGGCTAATATCGCCATTGAATACAATTCTTAGTGCACTTTTCATTTCGTCAAATTGTACGCTGGTCATAATAAATCGGCTGGGAAGTTTTTTTCCTGCCCTTCCAAAAGCTTTGAGGAGTCTATCAAATCTTAAGAAGGGTTGAAAATGCTCAGCACCGTCATAACTCACAAAAGGTCCAACAAAGACTGTCCCGCTTCCTGTGATAAATACGGGATAATTTTCTTTTTCAAATCTGGGGATTTTGTACCAATGAATATTGTCTGTGGTTTTGTACACACCGTTTTTTGATGCTATCTTAAATTCTGGAAGTTTAG
>JBBQPV010000483.1:0-1741 GCA_038216925.1 Bdellovibrionia bacterium | reverse complement strand
TCCGCCCAGTAGTAGATATTTCTAGAGTGGAAGAAGTCTTGGTGGTTTTAAAACCCGAAAATAAAAAAATCAGCAATGAATAAACCATCGCAAGTTGCATTTAACTTTACCGCTTTTCTCCTCTTATTACTTTTAGCAATCACACTTCAGACAAGTCTCTTTCACTGGATTTTGGGGGGCCGTCCAACCCTCCAGATAGCTATTTTAATAATCACCTATATTTGCCTCTACAGAAGCCCCGTTGAAGCTCTAATTTTTACCGTCATTGGAAGCTATTGCTTGGGACTTGCCTCCACCATGCTCCAGAGTGTTGCAGTGTTTGGTGGGATGTGTATTTTCATCGTGGACCAAGTCATTAAGAAACAAGTTTATTCGTCTGGATCAGTGCATTTCACCTGGACCGCACTCTGCAATATACTCATATTTCATGCATCCACTTGGATTGTGACTTCAGTTTTTGAAAGCTTTCCTCCGCAATTGAGACCTATGGATTGGATATTAGAGGTGCTCATCACGGCACTTGTGACAAAAATAATGTACAGATTTTTTATTGTACTAGATCAAAAAACTAAAAGAATTGAAATTGGCGAGTTGGAACGATGAGTCCCTTTGATTTGGTTGAAAGCAGCGAGGACGTCAAGGAATACCAAGACCGATATACGTATTTATATGGTGGTGTCATTCTCATTCTTGTCATTTTAATTCTACGATTATGGTTCCTACAGATTTTTCGAGGAAATGAATTTCAAAAATTTAGTGAACAAAATCAGATCAAAGAGGAAAAAAACCCTGCACCACGGGGGATGATTGTGGATCGTAACGGTGAAATTCTTGTGGATAGTCTGCCATCTTTTAACGTCACTCTCACACCACAATATATACTTTCCCTAGATAAAGTTGCCCAGGATCTTTCCGTAGTTCTAAAAATTAAGAAAGAAGAAATCACTGAAAAAGTTCGTGCCAGTAAAAAACAAAATGGCGTCTTCAAACCCGTGCGAATAAAAGAAAATGTCACCCGTGATGAAGTAGCAGCCATTGAACGCATGGTTATCGATAATCCGGGTCTCAAAGTTGAGATGGGCATTAAGAGAAACTATCTTCTTGGGGAAAATGGCGCACAACTCTTTGGGTACACCGCAGAGATTTCAAAGGAAGAATTACCCATTCTGAATGTTACGCGAGCTCTGGACAACCGCCTTCGGCCCGGGGATGTTATTGGGAAAGCGGGAATTGAAAAAAGATGGGATCCCGATATCCGTGGCCTTGATGGCGCAAGGTTTGTAGAAGTAGATGCAAGGGGACGAGAGATTGCCTCAGGCAAGGATTTAATCTTAGGTGGTTATCCCGACGGCACTGATTATATTCCAGGCCACAATGTCACCCTCACCATAGATAAAGATATTCAACTGGCTGCCTATGAATCATTCCAGCGGAACAAACGTATCGGAAGTATCATTGCTCTTGATCCCAATAATGGCGAGATTTTAGCCATGCTGAATGCTCCGTCTTATGATCCCAATCATTTTTCCACTGGTATTCCGGCAGACATTTGGGCCCAGCTCGTTAATGATCCTTATAAGCCGCTCAGAAATAAAGTGGTTCAAGATCACTTTCCACCAGGGAGCACGTTTAAAGCCATCGTCGCAATTGCAGCTCTTCAGGAAGGGATAATTAAAACAACAAGTACATTCTCCTGTCCCGGATATTTGAGCTTCGGAAAAAGAAAATACAATTGTTGGCA
>JBBQPV010000482.1:0-1745 GCA_038216925.1 Bdellovibrionia bacterium | reverse complement strand
GGAATTCCAACTGAAGGGGTCTTTTGCCAATTGTTAATGAAAACTGACGATCTTAGCAGCTTCACAGTTCCACAAGGAGCCTCCATAGGAGCTCTCAGTAGTATTTCCTCTGTGACACGAGGCCCATCCAATGTCGTTTAGAAAATCTTTTTTGTTTAATAGAGTGACACTGACCCCTTTTGGATTTGAATACAATGAAATTATTAATAAGTTTCTAGAAAATAAATCTGGAATTAAACATGTCAAAGAAAGTTGGGGGGACAATTTCCCGGTTAAATATTGCGGGCAGATTGACTGGAAATCCATTGGTTTTGATTTGGAGATTCACAAGTATAGATCACTATACGCAATTAAATATCTATTAAATAAGCTTTTGCCCACTGCGATATCTAGATCAATCGACCAAGTCATATGCTTAGTATCTCCGGTTAGACTTTCAGAATTCGATACCTGGTGGTCTAACCAAAACACAAACACCCTTGAAGCCTATCTGGATGAAGTCGACACCATAGATTTCATCTGGGCGGAACTCCACCGAAAGCATATCACTGTAGAAAAGAAAAATATCATGCTCGTTGAGAATACGTGCACAAGCGGAAATTGCGTAATGGGTTTTGCATATCAAGGAATAAAAACCGGGCGATGGGATTCATGCATAGTCTTGGCCGTAGACCCTGTGGATCCATTCAATCTGCTTTCTCTAAACAACTTGGGAGCACTCAGTAATAGCAATGCGGATCCCACAAAGGCCTCCCGCCCTTTTGATTTGGAGCGGTCTGGATTTGTGAAATCGGAAGCTGCAGCTATGGCTCTCATTGGCACAAAAGAGTATGGAAAATCAAATCACCTTTCTGTCATCCCTATTGAGATTATGGGATTTTCCCAAACTTCTGATGCTTACCGCTTGACAGACGGGCGCGATGACGCAGAAGGCGCCGTGATGGCCATGGAGCTGGCAATCAGGGACGCTCAAATTGATAAAGGCGAACTTGCTTTTGTGAAAGCCCATGGAACGGGAACAAAACTTAATGATCAGCATGAGGCCCTAGCTCTTACTAAAGTATTTGGACAAAATCCTATTCCAGTGACGTCATTGAAGGGCCATATGGGACATGTCACGGATGCCTCAGGTCTTGTGGAATCTTTGATTGCCGCAGAAGCCTTAATTCAGAACGTTATCCTTCCTACTAAAAACTGTGACTATCCGGAGTTTGAAATAGACGTTGTTCAAAAACCCCGCGCAGCACAAGGTAAAAAATGTTTTCTGAGCAACACTCTCGGCTTTGGTGGAAACAACTCTAGTGTGGTTTTGAGAATCGCAGATCTTCTGGAGCGGTGAATATTAATATCATACCTAGAAGGGCAGCCTCTAAAAAACCAATGTCCATGACAATAAAAGTCGCACAGTGAAAAAGAATAATTGAAAATCCCCAAACCTTTCTAAATTTGGGCATCAAAATCGGAATGACTGATCCCGCCTCTAAAATGAGTAACAAAGTGAATGTTAAAGCCGTAAAAACCGATGGTTCGGCCAACAAATTTCCCAGGGGAGTGAGGGATCCGCGAGTCAGGTACTCCACCGCCAACTGGTTGGGAAGGTAACTCTTAAAACTTTCAATTAGAGATTGTCCACGATAGATAATTATCGTCAGCCTAAATAACTTATCTAAGCCTGCGATAAAATAGAAACTAAAAAAAAGCTGAACGGCTCCTTCAATCAAATTCCAGTTGTAGCGATCCCCTTC
>JBBQPV010000481.1:0-1773 GCA_038216925.1 Bdellovibrionia bacterium | reverse complement strand
TAACTTATAAAGGTTTTCAAATAATTCTGGATCAATGAATGGCTTTACTTTTCCGCTTTGGTATTCAGTTTCTTTTTCTCCATAAAGACCCAGAAACGTTTTGTCATTAAACCAAGATTCGCGATTTCGATCTGCAAGTTTTTGTAATAACTCTGAAGTAGGATTTCTCTGCAAAAATTCGAAGAACATACCGCTGGGGGGAGAATCTGGAAAAAACCATTCCCCAGTAAAAACTTGGATGACATCTTCACTTTCATCTCTCAACACGGGAGTGATAAAATTCACCCCTAATTCTTCCGCATGCTTGTGAAATGCTAATAAGTCTGGAGTTCTTAGAGCTATGTGCTGCCAATGTGCAGCCGCCTGATGCTGGTCAAGCATCTCTCTAACATGGGAAGGCATTTTCTTAGGCTCTGACGGTTGGACCACTGCAATCATGGTATTGTCTAGTGCGGCCTGACTCTCCCCGCCCTGCCCCACTTGCATAGCATAGGTCAAAGATTGCTCCCCTTCACCTGCCACCCACTCTTTGCGCTTTTCATAAAGAAGATGTTCAGGAGTACATCCAAAAACGGTCCTAAATATGAGGAAGGCCACATTGTAAAGACGGGGTTGCACCAAGAGGGTCATGTGATCAACTTTGAAATTTAAAAACGCTGGTCTGGTCATAAAATAACTATAAACACGACTTCCCCATTGGGTAAACAATGATTTTTTGACTTAAGAAGGGAGGCATGGCTATCTCTATGTAATGTCACCGCACTCCTGTGGCGCCAGTCATATTTAAAAGGGATGGGCAGAATTAATAATTCAGTGACAAAAAGACTCCCGCAACTTGATCTCCTACGCACAATTGCCATTCTCCTAGTCTTTCTTTGGCATGTTTCTAATCTGACGTCACTTACGTGGATAAAAGCGGTGGGGCATTTTGGATGGATCGGCGTTGATCTGTTTTTTGTTCTTAGTGGTTATCTCATCACGCAGATTCTTCTAAGGTCATTTCAAAATAACCAGATTTCATTCTTGAAATTTTATTTTCGGCGTTGTTTAAGAATATGGCCGGCATATCTATTTATGCTATTTATCTTTTTTTCATTTCCGGTTTTTTCCCCACATCTTCCTCCGCTTTGGAAATTTTTAACCTTTACGCAAAATTTCGGTTTAGACATCCACAGTCAGGGTACATTTTCCCACGCATGGTCTTTATGTATAGAAGAACAGTTTTACCTGGTCCTTCCACTCGCCATTTCTTTCTTGTATCGAAAGTCAAACACACGGTTATCCCTGATACTCTTTTGGGGATCTATCCTCGCTGGAATATTGCTCCGATTCACCATTTGGAAAGAAGTGATTGAACCGGTTTACAACACCGATTTACTTAAGATGAGTTTTTACAAATGGATTTACTATCCTACCTACTGCAGATTAGACGGACTTATAACTGGCGTGGCAATTGCTTTTACATGGAAAAAACTTGTCAGATATGCAAATTATTTTTTCATTGCAGGAGTTGTGGGAGTAGCAATAGCTCTTGGAATCACCCGTGATCAGTTCTCTCTTTTATCTAGCACGTTAGGCTTCCCGGTCTTAAACTTATCTTTTGGAGCTTTGCTGATTTCAGCTCTCGCTCCAACTGGATGGTTCTCTAAGATCAGAGTTCCTGGAATTAAATGGCCAGCGATTTTCTCTTACTCTTTTTATCTTATTCATAAGCAGATCATCGCGCTACCATTTGGAAGACCGTCTAATGAATACTTTTTTTTAACAGAGATG
>JBBQPV010000480.1:0-1808 GCA_038216925.1 Bdellovibrionia bacterium | reverse complement strand
TTCCCGGACTAACTTGGCTGTTCAAGGGCCCCCTGAGCTGGTGGAGTAACCTTAACTCCATGGCCGGTGAGGACATAGACAAGCACACCCATAAAATTGCGCAATTGATTATGACTGATTCTGCACAAAGGGACCGAATCACTTCGGTTGTGTACAGACCAACAGATTTAAATCAACAGTTGGCACGATTAGACCATGCCTTCAGTCTCACCAAAAAAGCTGAGGTCATTGAACGTAAAGTCAGAAAAGCAGTACATGATAAAATATTAGAACGCTCCAAAGGTCCTTCACTCTATGAAAATGCTTTAGCAAAAGGAATTATCACCAAAGAAGAAAAAGCTCTATTAGCAGCTGCAGAAGCAGCGAGAATTGATGCTATTCAAGTTGATGATTTTTCTCAGGAAGAATTTTTGGGGCATAAGCCAACTTCTGACAGTCCCGGATCCCATGGACCAAAACTTTCAGAAGTTAAACTAGCGCAGTAATATTTTATGACGAAGTACCTTCTACAAAAAATGGGGCCCTTGGATGTGATCGAGGTGCCCCCCGTGACCCCAGTCAATTCCCACAGTCCCACTATCGTTTTGCTTCACGGCTACGGCGCTGATGCTCAAGATCTTGCTCCGGTTAGCCATGTTTTAAAAACTCCCTCGGGCACAAGATGGATTATTCCCAACGGCCCTTTGCCCGTAGAGATGGGAGCGTATTTTAGTGGAAGAGCTTGGGCGCCAATCAATATGGCGGAATGGCAAAGGGCCACGGCCGCAGGCCGACCTCGCAACCTTTCTGATGACAGGCCACCGGAATTAATTGCCTCGCCGAAATTAGTTTCTGAAATGTTAGATGCGGGAAAAGTAGATCCTACAAAAATAATTTTTGCCGGATTTAGCCAAGGTGCCATGCTTGCCACTCACATGATGCTCACCTCTTCTACAACTGCAAAAGGACTTCTCATTTTATCTGGAGCCCTCATCAATCAAACTGAATGGCGAGAAAAAGCAAAAGCTCACGGCGGATTTAAATTTTTTCAATGCCATGGACGATTTGATGAGGTTTTGTCATTTCAAGGAGCAGAGTCTCTGGAAAAACTTCTAATAGAGAGCGGGTTAAAGGGGAAACTGTTGGGATTTGACGGTGGCCATGAGATCCCGCCCCTGGCACTGCAAGGCGCACAAAACTATATCTTTGATTTATTTCCCAAAGAAGTCTGGGAAAATGATGACCACTGACCATTGGAGAGAAGCTTACAGAAATAAGAAGCTCATGGGTCTTTTTATCGGCGGTGTTTCTACGTCAATTATAATGCTTTTTGTTTTCCGAGCTTTCCTTTTATACAATGAGACCAGAACCGGAATAAAATTTGACGATCCCATTTTGAAACTTTTTAGTCCTCATGATCTCACCTGGCTTACCTTTATTATGATTCATAGTTTCTGGATTGCCGGTGTAATCCTTATTTTGGCAAATCCACTGGAAGGGGCCATTTGGGCCTATTCATACGGAATTTTACTCATGTTCCGAGTCCTGACTCTTTATTTACTGCCGCTAGAACCCCCTCCAGGCATGATTTTCCTCAATGACCCCATTGTGGCCCATTTTATTCAGTCTAGTACTCCCGTGAAGGATTTATTTTTCTCTGGTCACACCGCCACCGCATTTCTTATCTATTTAGGAATCAAAGACCCTCGGTTAAAACCGTTTTTTCTTGCGGCCAGCGTCATCATTGGCCTTTGCGTTCTTATTCAACACGTTCACTACTCCATAGACGTTTTGGCCGCTCCATTTTTTGCATATTTTTCTTTTAAACT
>JBBQPV010000479.1:0-1826 GCA_038216925.1 Bdellovibrionia bacterium | reverse complement strand
CTGCGGCAAAGTATTTGAAGAAAATGTACGGGATGTTCAACAATTGGTATTTAGTGGCTGCAGGCTATAACACTGGAGAATATCGCATCAAGCGCGCCATTGAACGCCAACAAACTAGAAATTTTTGGAAGATTGCTCAGCACGAACTAGAAGATGAAACCAAAGATTACGTTCCAAAGTTTATAGCCGCACTCCTTATTGCAAAGGCCCCTGAAATGTATGGCTTTCGAAATATAAGTTATTCGGAACCTCTGACATTTGAACATTTTAGGGTTCCAGGTGGCACAAGACTCTCAGAGCTTGCGGATGCCATTGGTGTCACATCTAAGTACATGGAAGAACTCAATCCCGAATTGGTCAGATCCTATGTTCCAACTGATGTGGAAAGTCATCTTATACGTATCCCCAAAGGCTCCCTTCAACTTGTTTCACATTTTATCCGCAAAAGTTTTATCAGCAGCAGATGAAAAAAATAATATTTTTTTTGTTTTTGTCCTTCACCATAAATGCGGCTGCGATAAACGTAGAATTTAAGACCAGCCGTATGCTGGGACTTTTTGATTTTGCTCTGGCTTTAACTGGAGACCCTCACAGTGTCTCCAACATACAAGAAGTTTTTGAAAAGAGTTCTTTTAATAATGTAAAGACACGTGCTTCTTTAAAATTATTTGCTGAAGCTAAAGAGGCTATGTTGGTTGGATATGAATATAAACAAAGCATTCCCTCCAGAGACTCAGGTCAAGATATCAAAAATCTGTACACCATCCAAAGCATCCTGGCTTCAGATCTTCGAGACTTCCGAATACGCACTAGTGGTCTCCTCCCAATCCCGCAGCAGACTAAAGTGTTTCAAGCGCTTGCAGAATTGGAACCTGTCTATGACGCTTTAATATGGCAACCCCGTTTCCCAGGATTAAGAAAATATCAGTTTGCCATAGAGAGCTCGGCAAGGAAAAACGGCATGAGTGCGCTCATTGAAAACATGAGAGCGTTTTATAGAGCGGAATGGCCATCAGATCTCCCTTTTATTATTGGCCTTCATCCCATTCCCTATTCAAAAACCGGAACTTTCAGAACATTTGCTTCTTCCATGGGAAATTTAGAGGAAATGGCAGTGGGAGTTGGAGCGGACGAAAAAGACATCACCCCTTCTTTCAGCGTGATCCTCCATGAATTGTCTCATTCTCTGTACAGTTCCCAACCACTCATGTTTCAAAAAGAATTTGAAGATTATTTTAAAAGTCAGAATACCATTTATGCTTTTTACTCTTACCGTTGGGCCAATGAAGTCATAGCCACCGCGGTTGGAAATGGCTGGGGATTTGAAAGGGTCAAAGGGCAATTAGATTCCGGATCCTGGTATAACAATGCTTATATCAACGGTCTGGCTAAAGGTATTTATGCACACACAAAAGATTACCTTAATAAGAAACTTCCCATTGACCGGAATTTTATCACTGCGTTTACTGCGGAATTTAAGAAGCAATTTCCGGATGCGCCGTATGAATATGAAAACCTATTTAATAGAGTTACTGTTTTGACAAATAGAAATAATATTTCATCTAGGGATATTAAATCTGCTTTTGATAATTCTTTTCAAACCACAGATTGGAGTTACTCTAGTCCCATCTTAGATGCCCAGACGTTTGAAGCCATAAGCACAAAACCCAATACAGTGCTCATTGTTGTGGGACGACAAGATTTAAACCAACTTCCAACTCTTGCTGAACATCTTCCAGGCTTAAAGGATATTTTGGACAAGTCCGTTACAAATACGGGGGATTTTATATATTCTCAAGCGGCAGAAAAAGGACGGGCTATCATTT
>JBBQPV010000478.1:0-1833 GCA_038216925.1 Bdellovibrionia bacterium | reverse complement strand
AGGCTTTTGGTCTGAAGGTAGGGCAAATCTACCAGTGCACTGAGGGGTTCTTGGGCGCAAGCTGTGAATTTGGAAACTTACATTTGTGCGAAGATCTTGTGGTCATTGAACGTGAATACCTAGATAAGACAGAAACTTACTTTTCACCGGTCATCACAGATTTTTCAAGAACCAGTCAGTTGATTGTCCGCTACCAACTTAATGACATCCTTTTGGAAGATAAAATAAATTGTCCTTGTGGTTCTGTTAATACTGTTTTGAAATCCATTTCTGGCAGAAGTGATGATGTGTTTTACTTTCCCTCTGAAGGGGGAGATATGGTTCCCGTGTTACCAGATTTTATACGTAGAGCATTTCTCTTGGCCTCGGAGTCAATTTTAGAATTTCAAGCGCGGCAAACCAATCCTCAATTAATTATAGTTCACATAAAATGCGATGAGACCTTAGAAAAGAATATTCAAGAAAATGTTTTGAGAGAAATAAAAAATCTTTGTGCAGGATTTAAAGTAAAAACGCCTGAAGTCGAATTTCAGCCGTACCTAGCTCCGGAAAAATTAAAAAAATTACGCCGAGTGACTCGAGAGTTTCAATTGGTCTAAAGTTTTCTCACAGTGGCAAGGGACGATAGTGACGTCTGTTTCTTTTTGGTAAACCTGATTAATCTGTTTCAGCGTAGAGGTATAATCATTCCAATTGGAGAAAAGTAATTTTGTTATACCGTGAGGAGGAGTGACGTTTTGGTATGCATCACAGCTCCAACATGCATCTCCCACTAAAAAAAATCTCCGGCCAGTTTTGTCGGTTGCAAACACACCCAAATGTCCCGTGGCGTGGCCCGGCAAATCCACTAAAGTTAAACTCTTATCCCCAAAAAGGTCATGACCAAACTGAAATCCCGCAGCCGATTCCAATGGGTCTAAGAATTGATGATCTTCTAAGGCCTTAGACCTGGCGCTAAAATCTGAAGGCAAAAGTCCCTTTAAAAATGCTGCTTTGACCGCTCCCCATGCACCTAGATTTTTAACAGCGTCATAGGCGGACTTTCTGTAAACATATTCCGCTTGAGGAAAGTCAATTACACCGGCAACGTGATCCGCATGAAAATGAGATAAGATTACTTTTTTTACGTCACTGGGAGAAATTCCTCTCTTTTTTAATTGGGATACTGCAGTTTGTTCGGGGTCAATGGTCACAGGTGTGACCAATGAATAAAATTTATTGGGAAAATATTTTGTTTGTTCGTAAAACCGAGGGGAATAACCCGTATCAAAAAGTGTGACGCCGTTTTTAGGATGTTCAAAAACGGCGACTGTTGCCGGGAAGCGGATGGATTTAAACCCCCCACCCTTATAAGACACAGCCTCAATATGTTTTGTAAATCCCGCTTCAAGAAAGCTAATAGTTAACTGAGACATTTTTGATTTTCAATGATGCGAGAAATTGCATCATTCATACTCACTTGGGGGTTATATCCAAGGTCCCGCCGAGCGGCTTCTATGTTGAGAGTTCTCGTAAGGCCTAATACGCAAACAGAATATCTTGTGAGGAGAGGTTCCTTCCCAAAAAGAAATGCTCGAGAGGTAAACTCCATAGCCCGTGCGACATTAAATGCTTTCTTAAAGGACAAGGTCTTTTTTTTGTATTTAAAATCCAGCTTTCCAAAAATAAATTCCAAAGTATCGTATAGTTTAACGGGCTCTCCATTGGAAATATTATATTTCATTCCCAAACTTCTATCTGGGGAATTTAGAGCCAGCACAAGTGCGTCGGCCACATTGTCCACATAAGTAAGATCAATCATGTTCTGTCCGTCACCAATAACCGGCAACATCC
>JBBQPV010000477.1:0-1833 GCA_038216925.1 Bdellovibrionia bacterium | reverse complement strand
TCCCGCCCCCCATGTCCAAGGGCTAAAACCACATCTGTGACGCCTAGGATTTTAAGCCACTGAAGTTGGACGTCAATAAATGTGAGATTCCCGAGAGGTAACAGGGCTTTTGGTTTTTCACCGGCAACGCTTTTCATTCGAGTGCCAAGACCGCCGGCTAAAACTAAACACTGCATGGTAGATTCTTAAATCCGTTTTGCCTATAAGCACTTCTAACTTGTTCTAATGCATAAATTGCAGAATCAATATCTCCCCACAGAGGCGTTTGAAATTCTAAATGATCTAAAAGATTTTGCATATCTAGAGCCCAAGATTCATCGGGCGGATGGAATTCAAAGGTTTCCATGGTTGGCGGTCCCATTTCTGGTGACATTTTGTAATAGGTTAGAGTTTCAGGACCATAACTTCCTCCTAAACCAGAAATCAAAACTTTCCCTGTTTTTCCGTAAAGCTCCAAAGAAAAAGTATTTTTCCATTCTGAAGAGCTCACATGAAATGTAGCCCATCGATTTTTATCCGCTAAGGTTAGGACCGCATTATCATCAACTTTCATATCCCAAAATGAGGTTGTCACAAATGATGATTGCAACTGAAGGGGCCCCATAAACCAATAAATAAGATCTAGAATATGAACACCTTGATCTAAAAGCTCTCCTCCACCGGCTAACTCGGGTATGGATCTCCATTCCTTTTCATACCCAACTCTGCCTCCGTGACCGTATCTAGCACGAAGAAACATGAGATCACCCAGGGCACCGCGATCAATCAGCTCACGGGTCTTTAATAAACTTGGATGAAATCTGTGATTAAATCCAACTTTTGCCAAGACATTGTTTTCCACTGCAGCTTTTTTAAGTTCTTGAAGTTCATTTAAAGAAATACCAGCGGGCTTTTCCACAAGGACATGCTTTTTATTTTGAAGACATTTTAGCGCCGTGGGGGCAAGTTGATTATTTGTTGTAGCAACAATAAATAAGTCAGCGCCCCCTTCTGTTATCAGCGTTTCCCCAGATTCGAAAGATTTAGTTTTTAGCTCAGCCGCTAAACTTTGAGAGCGCTCTTGATTGGGATCAAAAACTCCTACTAATTCATGTCCAAGTATTTGTAGTCCCCGTTTTTTACCAATGAGACCTGCGCCTAATATTCCAATTTTCATTTGGTCCTGTCCTGTGGAACAATTCTTCTTAAAGTATAAATATCACTTTTCTCAAATGCTTCTCCCAAAGTGTGGAGACTGCTCCACGGATCCCAGATTGCCGAGATCAGGCGGCCCGTGACTTTTGCTCCCTGCTCAGACATGAGATAAACGGCTAAGTCCCCAGATTTTTCCGGATTGGCGCCCCCTTCTTCTCTTTGTCTCAAAGCCTTATCATACATTTCTTTTCCCGCTTTTTCCGGACCCGCCTCTATTAGTTCTTCAGTTAACTTTGTGTTTACCGCACCAGGTGCGATGGAATTGACGGTGATACCGTATTCCTTAAGTTCTAAAGCAAGAGTTTCACCAAAACGAACTACTGCCGCTTTACTGGCGCAGTAGCTTGTGAATCGCGGTAGAGGTTGGGTAGCTCCTCCGCCTGACATCAGCACAATGCGGCCAGGGGATTTTTTCCCTACAAGCATTTTTGAAAAAATACTGCACGCCAGTGCGGAACCGTAAAGGTTAATGTCCATGCCATCTTTCCAGTGTTCCCATGAGTTTTCCAGAAAACTTCCAATGGGTCCGTAAATTCCAGCGGCGGTAACTAATCCCCAAGGCGTCAAGCCTGTGTTTTTTTCTTCACACAAAAACCAATCTTCTAATTTGCTGTGATGTCGCACATCAACTGACATCAC
>JBBQPV010000476.1:0-1855 GCA_038216925.1 Bdellovibrionia bacterium | reverse complement strand
TTAAAGATTTATAAATACAAGAAATCACAAGGGAGTGCTGAATTTCCCCGTTATCTATTTTCCGTAAGGCTTCAGCTATAGGCATGACAACCACTTCTATGTCTTCAAACTCATCTAATTTACGCTCAACTTTCAGTTCACAATCTAGAGCTAAATAGCACCACAGCTTGTTACTCAAAAGTGCGGGATTAGGATGCTGCCAACCAAGAGAAATCACTTCTTTTGGAACGTATCCAGTTTCTTCAGCTAATTCCCTTACCGCTGCCGTTTCCGAATTTTCTTGAATTGTCCAGTCAATGGCGCCACCAGGAATTTCCAACATTTCTTCTTCCACGGCGTGTCTATACTGCTTGATGAGAACTATTTCGCCGTTTTTTGTAATTGGAACAATATTGACCCAGTCTTTGAAATCAAAGACGTAATAACGAGGCATTACTTTTCCACTGGGCATTTGAAGCTCGTCACATCTCATTTTAAAGAACCCTGTTGTGATGAGTTCTTTTGAATTTAATTTGGTCCACTTCTTCTTGTTGCCTGGCATTAAAAACTCCGATAAAAGAGAGCTAACATGCAAACCGTAGAAAGCACAACTCCAAAACTATCTCCCTATAAGCTTGAGAAAAAAATATTCAAAGCCACCGGCGAAGCTATTGGGGATTTTTCCATGATTGAAGAAGGGGACAAAATCATGGTGGGGGTAAGTGGCGGGAAAGACTCTTGGGTTCTCCTTCATGTCCTAAGTGAAATGCGTAAACGCGCCCCCATCGATTTTGAACTCATCGCCGTGAACTTAGACCAGGGATATGAAGGTTTCCGTACAGACATCATTGAAGACTATCTTGCGGAAAAAGGAATTAAGTTTCACATGGCCTTTAAGAATATTAATAAAATCGTTCAAGAAAAAAACCAAGATGATTCTACGTGGTGTTCACTGTGCAGCCGGTTAAGACGTGGGTCTTTGTATGGTCTTGCGGAAGAATTGGGATGTAATAAAATAGCCCTTGGCCATCATTTGGATGACATGATTGAAACCCTTCTTTTGAATGGATTTTTCATCGGAAGGCTTGGTTCCATGTCTCCTAAACTTAGAGCTGACGATGGAAAAAATATTATTATCCGTCCCCTCATCTATGTAGAAGAGTCAGATATCAGGGAATATTCCAGGCAATTAAAATTTCCGGTGGTTTGTTGCCAATGTCCCCTCATGTGCGGGGAAAGCGTGCACGGTGATTATAAAAGGCGGAGAATTAAGAATCTGCTCACTCAACTGCAAAAGGAAATTCCAGGAATAAAAACCTCTCTCCTAGCGAGCCTTAAAAATGTCCACACCACTCACCTATTAGATAAAGATCTGTGGAAATTTAAATGAGTCTAACCGTGGTAGCCACACCCATCGGCAATTTTGCCGATATTTCTTTAAGGGCTGTTGAAACTTTGAAATCGTGTGAGGTTTTAATCTGTGAAGAATTAAAACCTGCGAGAGTTCTGTTAAAAAAAATAGGATTTGAAAACATTTCCTCCAAGGACATGCGCCCATTAAACGAGCATTCAAAATCGACAGACGTCAAAGAGCTATTGGATATCTGCCGCACTAAAGAAGTCGCCCTTATCTCTGACTGCGGGACACCGGGGTTTTGTGACCCGGGCGCAGATTTAGTAGCAGCTTGTGTGAAAGCAGAAATCCCCGTGCATGTTATTCCAGGGCCCTCTAGCTTGATGGCTCTCATTTCCCTCAGCGGCGTGAAATTAAAAGAATTTTATTTCGTGGGGTTTCTCCCGGCGGAAAATGTGGAAAGAGAGAAGAAAATTGCGGAAATTTCAAAATTAAAACTGCCTTTAGTTATTATGGACACGC
>JBBQPV010000475.1:0-1856 GCA_038216925.1 Bdellovibrionia bacterium | reverse complement strand
CTGTGTGAGTAATTTTAAGAAAATGTCTAAAAACTCAATGCGTTTTTCACTGAAAACTGAAGCAGCAACCAAGACGTAATCTGGCGAAGTGAAATGTTGAAATTCACCACCGATCAGCGCCGCTTGATCTTCTAGAGCCGGATTTTCCATCCACGTAGCCATGGTCAAATGAGTCAATCCCGCCTTGGCCATAGGATCACTGGTTGATCCGTTTTTTAGAATCATTCCAAACTGAAGAAGGGGAATAGATTTATCTTTTATAAGAAGTAATTCCATTCCATTTTTCAATTTAGATGATTGAACCGGAATTGCCCCATACACAGGGAGAGAGGAAATGTTTATTAAGACAATGGCGATTAAGATTTTCATTTAGGTTTTAATTCCACCCTCACTCGGTTTGAGACCTTTAAACGCTCGCTGGCCACCTTCATTACGTCCGCTGCTGTGACTTTTTCATATTGATCTAGATCATCAAACAAGTTTTGATAGCTACCAGTTATGATTTCATTGAGCGCTAAGTTGTGGGCTCTGCCATGGCAAGTTTTCATGGAAGAAAGCACGCCGCGAACCATTTTCATTTTAGCCCGCTGAAGTTCAAATGGTTTTACTGGCACGTGTTTAATTCTTTCAATTTCAGCATCAATGACCGGCAAAATCTTCGCTGAGGTTACGCCCGGATTTAGTCCAACTGACAACTCGTAGACGCCCGGGTCTTGAGGGGTAGAGGCAAAGCCTTCAACGTCCGTAGCAATTTGATTTTCAAAGACCAATTTACGGTAAAGCCGACTGGTTTTACCCTGAGATAATATTGCCGAAATAAGATCCATGACAAAACTGTCCGCTTCACCGGCTTTTCCAATTCTATATCCTAGAAGAATACGTTCTGTCTTTGCATCAGACCGGGCCACTTCTATTTTGAACTCTTTTTTTAATGGAGACTCGGGCAGCGCCGGCTTTTCTTGATAGTCTGCTTTCTGAAATCCGCTATAAAATTTTTCAATAAGAGAAAATACTTTTGCCGCACTGACATCTCCGGAAACAGAAATCACCGCCCGGGAAATATTATAATTGTTTTTAAAAAATGCTAAGGCATCCTCAAGTGTCAAATTCTCCAAATCCTGGGGCCAGCCAATGACGGGATTTTTGTAAGGGTGTTTTTGAAAACTTGCCCCCCAGAGCTTTTCCCCCATAATTCCTTCAATGGACTGCTCTACCCTCAGGAGCCTTTCTTCTTGAACAACCTTTCTCTCACTCTCAAAAACGTCCTTGTTTAAAATGAGATGAGCCAGACGATCTGACTCAATGTCCATCACCAGTTCCAGTTTATCTGAGGGTATGTCTTCAAAGTACACGGTATAGTCTTGAGTAGTGAAGGCATTGTGGGTAATGCCGTTATTTTCTAAACTCCGTTCAAAGTCTTTCGAGCTGTATCTTGGCGTCCCTTTGAACATCAGATGTTCAAAAAGATGGGCAAGACCGGTTTTACCAGGAACTTCATGCCTGGATCCGATCTTAAACCAAGTTTGGTAACTTATAATCGGTGCCGTATGATTTTCTTGGACAAGCACTGTAAGGCCGTTAGGAAATATTTTTTTAGTCACATCTAGTTTGAATGCCGCTCCATGGGCCGACATGGCCAGGAAAATTGAAACAATAGAAACAGCAGAGATGTTTTTCATTTGAATAATAAAATCCTAACAGAAGTGGTTTTAGGTTGGAACCAAAGAGAGTTTCAGCTCCACTTTGGAACCACGGCGAAGGTCGAGGAATCATCTTCAGATTTAATATAAGCGATTTTGACCCAAACTTTTGGCTGGCACAGACCTTGCTCATATAGTCTTTCAGAATCGCACATG
>JBBQPV010000474.1:0-1858 GCA_038216925.1 Bdellovibrionia bacterium | reverse complement strand
ACCCGGGGGACCGCGGGAATATCCGGTTTGATTGGCTTATGCGGTACCCAGAATTGCGGCGAATTATCCTAAAGGAAAAATTCGTCAATGTGCTTAAAGCGATCGCAGGCGATGACTTTATCATCCTTCCTGATGCGGCCTTCATGGATTCCTGTTACGGAGGCTGGCACCGTGACACGGCGCCCCTTGAATACGCGGATAAATTCTTTCACTATGAACCAGAATGCCTCCTCATAAACGTGGCTCTCTATTTACAGGGTAATGATGAAAAATTCGCTGGGGGTTTGGATATTGTCCGTGGTTCCCATCGCACCCAAGCCACTTGGTGGCAAAAACGGAAATCTAAGGGCAAGTGGGTAAAATTTGTTTTGTACCATCTTATCAAAAGAAAAATATTATCTGATTCATTTGTGCACTCAAGGAAGGGTCAATTGTCGGTACCTTCCCGTTCAGGTGATGTGGTTTTCTTCCATCACCAATGTGATCATCGTGCAACTCAATTAAAAGACCCTTTAGTTCCTGATTCTCGGAGAAAGTTTGCCCTATTTTTTAGTATTAGTCCGAACAATAAGTATGCACGTCTTTATGTCGACCATATCCGCACCCGAAGTGACAATGTTTTCTTGAAAAACTATTCCTATCCCAAAGGTCTCATCAGCGAAATTGGTGAGTCGACCGCCCAACATTTTTATAAAGACGAATTGATATCTGAGAACTTATGAATAATGAAATCTATGATTCTCTTCGAACTGTAGCCATCGGCCTCGGGAGCCAAGAACTTTTTGATATAGTCTTGTCTCATTTGTTGATCAACTTTGAAATCAGAAAGTGACAAAGTAGACATGCGGGATACGAACTCATTTACCGTCATGGCCCACACTACTCCCGGGTAATTAAAAATTCCGTAAACCTCCGGGGCATAGAAAATGGCATCCTCTGCAAAACCGTACCTCTGCGCTGGCCAAGGAAATAATAAATCATATTGTTCTTGAGCAAAGAATTTCCCACGCTCCGTTACCAAATTGATTACTGGAATCCCAGCAAAAACCCCCTCTGCCACTGCTGAAGAGTTAAACGTCACCATCAGTTTGGATGCCACAATTGTTTGAGCAGAAGTGTATGGATAATATTCCGTGTCCTCGAATATTTCATGATCCGCAATGTGTTTCTGGTGTTTTTTTTGAGGATTTTTTCTTCTATATTTAAAAATGAGTTGAGCCTGATTATTTTTACTAAATGCCTTTGTTGCTGAAAGTACGTCTAGCTCGGATTTGGACTTGAATGCCTCTTTGAGATAAAGAAATCTGTCTCTGAGCGACCTCCAGGTCATTAACGGCAATTTTTTAAGACCTACGCGAGTAAAAATATGTGGATAACTAAAAGGCATGCTCAAAATATACAATAATCTTCGCCATAGCGAAGGCACCAAAAATATTCGTTGGAACCAATATGAAATCATTCCTTCTATAGCAAAGAGAGTCACAACATTACTATTCTCAGAAAGAGAAATTTTTCTTAAGTATTCCTCTCTTTTGCAAAGTTTGAAATGATCGTACTGAGGAGATCCTAGTGGAATAAATTTCTTTTGAACTTCCTCATAGAGTGGATCCGTTTTTTGCAAATCGCCGCGAACCTCATAATAGCGAAAACAGTTCTTAACCCAATAATCAGTATTACAAATAATAAAGTCAAAACGATTTAAGTCCTTGGGACTCATCCAAAATAAAGAGTCAAAGAAAGCTGCAATGAGATGAATCCAAACCTGCCCTTTAGGTTTTTCAAACTTTAAAGAATTCAAGGTAAATATAACTTTTTTGGGATCTGCCTCTGCAAGTCCCTTTAATTCCTCGTCCGTTAT
>JBBQPV010000473.1:0-1896 GCA_038216925.1 Bdellovibrionia bacterium | reverse complement strand
AAAATGAACAACCAACTTGAGCAGGAAGTCGAAAAGTCTCCAAGTGTCCTGGTGGGTTCAGTTCACTATTTATCGCCAGAAATAGTTAGAGGTAAAACAGCAGATGTCACATCGGATATCTGGAGTTTGGGTGTGATTCTTTTTGAAATGCTATTCGGTTTCAAACCGTTTGATGGCCAGGAGCAACCTGAAATATTAAGAAAGATTGATGATGCGCAACTTATCTTTCCCAAAGAACGATCCCCAGAAATCCCGGTGGAACTATTACGTGTGATTTCTAAAATGTGCATGAAATCAAAGGCAGACCGATATTTAAGTGTAGATGATGTACTCGAGGATATAATCAAAATTGAAAAGTATCGTCATGTTCGTGAACACCCCTCACCCTTGAAGCGCAAACGTTTCAGTCAAAAATCCGTTATCGGTATAACGTCCGCCATCGCCATGACATGTGCTGCTGTCATGGTCATCGTCAAAAAGGAAAATGTTCCTCCCGCACCAGCGGCCATCACTGCACCAGTGGCTAAACTTGAAACAGTCCAACCAGTAAAAGCTATTCCTAAAAAAATTGAGATCACTAAGGCGAAAAAGCAAACTTCTGAACGAGTTCGCCAACCCGCAAACGCAAAATTAAAGAAGAAAAAATCTAAGAAAGTTAAAAGCCCTGCTTCCGGCAATCGGAAATAGTAAGACGGAGTATTGGTGGGCGCTGCAGGGGTCGAACCTGCGACATCTTGCTTGTAAGGCAAGCGCTCTACCACTGAGCTAAGCGCCCTATTGTCTTTACTCTTTTATGAGCTTAGTTGGTACGCTTTGGGACCCAAGGCTGTCAAGTTCAATTAGATCCATATTTAGTTCAAAGCGCTTAGTTAACTGATCATAGCCAGGTGTGAGAGTAAGCTTCGTTCGGTTTCCTTCAGCGCTCCTTAATAAAATGATGAACTTGGTACTACTTAGCTTAAAAATCGAAACTCCAGATGCGAAGATCTCCTTTTCAGGCAATGTTCTGGCAATGACTTTGATTACAGCAGTGTTGCGATCAATAAATTTCACAATGCTGATTTTTATTTCCATTAAATTATTTGAAGATTTCCAAACACCCACTGATAGGTAAATTGGAAACGGACCATCTTTTGCCATGGAACCGGCTGTAAAAAATCCAGCCATCAAGACTAGTGCTAATAATTTTTTCATTCTTCCCCCTGATATAATTAACCTAATAAAACGCGCGCCGATTTATTTAAATAATATCCGTTCTTGCCCCTAAAAATATATTTAGGCTTTTTAAGATCGGGCTCAATGAGTTGGCGAAGCCTCTTGATTGTCACGTAAATTTTATTGTCATGAACAGTTGGATCATAATTTTGGTCCCATACTTTTTTTACCAATACTTCTTTAGAAAAAGTCTTGCCTGGGCTTCTCGCAAAAAGCTGCAAAAGGTCTATGAGAATAAATTGATTTTTAAAATCAACTTTACCCATATTCTTTTCCACAATGGTGTTACTTTCTGAATTGAAAACGAGATCATATTGAATGTCTACATCGTCCTGGCCCAACTCAGTCATTGTTGCCTTCAATAACTTTGTCATTCTGGGAAGCTCAGTTTCATTGATACTTCTCATCGCTAGCTGCAGATAAATTCTTGCCATGCTGCGATCTCCGGAACGTAGATATGTGGAAGCCATTCCGTAGAGCGCGTTGAAATAGAGGAGCATACTTGTATTTGTTTTTAACATTTCATAGGCTTGCCAAAAACACTCAATAGCTTTTTCATAATCTCCACGATTTCTGTGAATAAGACCGTTGAGTAACCTAGCGCTGATTTGTAATTCAGGAATTTGAAGTGCACCAAAGAAAATGTCCAAATTGTAAAGTTCTTTCAGCGCCTCTTCTAAA
>JBBQPV010000472.1:0-1911 GCA_038216925.1 Bdellovibrionia bacterium | reverse complement strand
TTTTTCAAACAAAAAAAGTATATTCATAGATTTGATAGATTTGTCATCAACCCTCCATTTTTTTCGTCAGGGTCCGGGACTTCAAATAAAAGTCAAAGAGACCAAAGGGCCCGATTTGAAGGGAGCCTCAGTTTGAAGGTTTGGGTGAAAGGGGCAAGGCGCCTTCTTAACTCCGGAGGAGAGCTCTACTGTGTGTTTCCAACGGAACGGTTGGTGGAACTCTTAAAAGAACTTGCTAAAAACAAAGTTGAACCAAAAGAGCTATGGTGGTTCAAAGCTGATTTGAAAAAACGCCGATTTTTCTTGAGGGCAGTGCAAGGTGGAAGACGTGGTTTAAAGATTCATTTTGAACATGAATTAAAAAACCAATGACAACGTGAGATTAGGATTTAGTACAAAGGATCCCTCAGGCGTGGATTCTACAAATGAAATAGATGTTGTCTTGCTCACTGGCTTAGTCACAGTAAATTTTGCTGAATTATCTGTTGCAGCATAGATGAGATTAGAATCAAAAAATCCTGTGTAATCTAGTCTTGCAAATCTTTCGATGGCTTGAACTTGAACTTTGAATGTATGCACAACCCCTGTAGTCGGGGACCCAACAGACACCGATTTAGCTGCGGCCTCTTTTACAGATTCTGTGACCCGGCCAAGTTTTGATTTCTTAAAAGTATCGCCGTCCAAAAAACCTTGGAAAATTCTCTGACCCATTTTTGTTTCCAATTGAGTGCCGAGGGCAACTTGATCGGTGGTGGGAGAAAGATCAGTGGGTAAATATTTATTTATATTTTCTTTGGAGAAAACTTCTTTTTCCCCAGTTGGCATGGGTGGCTCTACAACGACAAGAGACTGTGACGAATTGGGAATTGATCCCATCGCTAAAGCTTGCCCTAAAATGATAATTGTAAAAACCAAAAGTGATTTCATTTTCTCCTTCTTAATTTTAATTGGGGGACGAGGCCTAAAGTCCGTTTCAAGCCCCCTTGGGATCCTTAAATCTGTGGTTCCCCCGTCCATACAAGCTTAGGTAAAAGCAACCTATAGGCCAAAGGTCCTAAGGTGTTGAAATGACGCCTGGATGACAGAAAATGGTTAATTCCAAGAGACAAATTTGGCTCAGCCGTCATGCACCTTGATGCCTCTAAATAATAATATTGTGCATTATGTATATGAAATTATTAACTAATACGGGACATGCTTATGCTTGTGTCGGCTGACCACGGTGTCAACAGGCTCAAAGTGTTGTGGTGATTCCTATGTTCATTCCATATTGGTAAGTTCGACTATTGGGTTCTTGAAACCCTCCATAAGTGCCATCATCCTCACGAAATACGACAATATTGCTTTTGCCGATGGAACTGTATTCAAGCCACGAGACAATGTTGAAAGTAATGTGATCCCCAGTTTTTATGTCTATGGGAGCTTGAATTTTATATCCCAGCCTACTTCCCAGCGCAAAATCCGGGTTAAAAGCTAAATAGGCGGTCATAGATCCCGCGAACATAATTTTTAAAGTCCCATCTAGTGTTACGTCCACGTTGCTACTCAGCGGGAGAGTGTAGCGAGCTCCAATGGGAACATAAAACCAATGGTAAATTTCTCGGTATCCGCCATCGCCTAAAAGGTCTCTTTCCCAAAAACGATATCCTAACCCTGTGTAAGCGGTGACACCCAAATCCATGGGTAAATCCACATTTCCTTCTAAGTTGAGAAACTGATTAGCGGTGACTCCCAATTTAGGGGAAACATTTTTAAATTTGTCTGTTACAGAGGCCGCGTCCCGAAAGTGGTAGAAATTAAAAAGGGAGTACTCCAGAATGGTTTAATAACTAAGCTAAACCATTAAAACAAAAGGAGAACTCCCCCGTGAGTAAAAGTAAAATCGACAGTAAAAAAACACAACAAGTAAAT
>JBBQPV010000471.1:0-1920 GCA_038216925.1 Bdellovibrionia bacterium | reverse complement strand
AAGTTATAACCCTATGAGACCAAAAAACATTGGACGTAACACCCATTTAAAAACCAATTCTTATGGGGGGCTCACGGAGATTTTCGCTATTTACAGAAAAACTTTAATGAAACTTGGGCAAAAACATTATCAAAATCAGCCTTACTATTTAAACTTCTTCAGTAATGGCGTACCGATTCCATCAGAAGTTAGATGGTACCTGGCAAATAACGACCTAGAAACTAAATTTGCAGATCCGTTTGATGTGGATCCAGAGGGTTCATTTTTTAATTATCTCTTTAAAGAGTCATATGAGTCAGGTCCACCTCATTTGCTCGTAATTTTAAGGGCGCTAAGAGCAGATCTGTCTCGGGAATTCTCTTCTAGTCCCGCTGGAGATAAAAAGTTAAAGAGCTGGTTTCATACACAGGGCATAGTAGAAATGAATTGGGACAAAAGGATACTCTCGTTACTGACTCTTAATGACAGTGAGTTCTCGTGAGGATTGCGGTATTAGCGTCAGAAAAGACATTAAAAAGTATTGAGGTTGCCCAGGATCTTCGGACTCTCAAACGACATCACTCAGTTAAGGTATGTGTTTCAAATTCTAACATGGATCTGAACAAGTTAAAAACCTTTGACGTGGTCATTGTTAAAAAATCTTTAGATTCATCCCGTTTAAATGTGATGGTAAGTGCTTTGACTAAATTAGCTCTGCTGCATAAAAAAGTCGAGGTCTGGACGGCGGCCCCTTCACTTGGGAATTTAAAACATAGTGCGGTGGAAGCATTTGAAAAGTTTCTCCTTTCTAGAAATGTCTATTGGTTGACTGAGGAGCAACAGTCTGAGGATTTGTTTGTTTTTAAAACATCAACGGAGAAAATGGATGAATTGGATTTTGCGCTTCTTGTCAGCGGCCGGAGTGGAAAGCAAAGATTTGTATGGGGAAGCCTTCCTGTCTTTAAATTGAACCTTAGTAATGGTGCAGGCATACCCTCTCATTCAGTTCAAGACTTACTAAGTGGGTATTTGAAAGAGGCTGTTAATGGCTTGGGTGCGACTTTGTACGTAGTCCACTGTGATATTAAAAAAAATAAACCTGGTGGGATTGAATGGCACGTCAGTCATCTTGTTGATCATTTTCAAAATGCTAAGCCTGTGATTCTTTTTTTCCGTAAGTACGATCAAGCGGTAATAAGAACCTATTTTAAAGGGCTTTACTTTGAACAGAAATTTAATTTAAGTAGGCCCGTCCTTTCCACAGATCTATTTGAGCCGGAAGTAGAGCGAGTTTTTGAAAACCTCATTACTTCTAATAACATTTCTGCTATTCACTTTCATTCAATGGTGAATCTTCCTTGGTCTCTTATGGGAATTGCTAAAAGTTCAGGAAAGAAAGTAGTATTTACCATTCACGATTATCACGTTTTTTGTCAAAGATTTGATCTGATTGATTCCAAGGGAAAATTTTGTGGGTTTCAGAAAAAACTTCAAGCTTGTGTATCTTGCATTAATGTAAAAGATCACTCCTCTCCCTACCAATTAACTGAAAACGCAATTAAGCATCCGCAGGAAAGACGTAAAAACGTACTGACTGCGCTCAAAGATGTTCATTTAATATTTCCTACTCAATCTGCTCAGGAAACTATGCACAAATATATTCCTGAATTGTTTTCGCCAAAGAAATTTTCAATCATTGAACATCCTGTTCTGCCAGTTTTGGCCAGACCACGGAAAAAGTCTTCTGCCAGTAAAAAGCTGAGACTGGCATTTATTGGGGACTTCTGCGCTAAAAAGGGCTCCCTTCTTTTTGAACGTATTGTTAATGCGGTAGAGTCAGATTTGAAACTTCGCGGCAGTATTGAATGGTTTGTATTGGGGCGAGTGGTGAATTTTGCAAAGGCGGATAGACTTCGCCATGAGTTTAAGGTCAAGTTTACC
>JBBQPV010000470.1:0-1937 GCA_038216925.1 Bdellovibrionia bacterium | reverse complement strand
AGGGGACATGGGTTGTTTGAGATACGCCGGTGCTTAATCCCTGTGAAGAATTTTAATTTATATCGGCTTGTCCCTTTCGTACTCCCACTGGGAACATGCGGGGAACCTATTCAATGATTGATACCAATGGAAAGAGATTTGATGTTGTAGTACCAGTATTTTTTTTGAGAACTGAAATATTTCATTAAGAAGGTTTATATGATTAACTCTGCCACTATGAATTCTAAGTCTTCAAGGGAAAGAACCCATGACATTGTGAGCGGCGCGACCCATCTGGTGGCGGCCATCCTTTCCATATTCGGAATTTACGTTTTAACTCTCATGGCCACAAGATACGGAACCATAAAATATTGGATTAGCTTTGAAGTTTTTGGCATTTCCATGCTTCTTCTTTATTTAGCTAGCACGGTTTATCACTTCCTCCCTGCAACCCATCACACCTCTCTCTTTTTTAAACGTGTGGATCATATGATGATTTACATTTTCATTGCTGGTTCAAGCACCCCCATTGCTCTACTTGGAGTTGGTGGGAGTATTGGGCTTGCCATAGTCATTGGGGTTTGGATTTGCGCTCTCCTCGGATGTTTGACCAAGATTTACTGGATCCATGCGCCACGGTGGTTCTCTACGTTACTTTATGTGTTAATGGGCTGGGCATTTGGATTTGTGGCCGTTCCCCTCACTAGAAGATTTTCTCCAGAGGCCTTCCAGTGGCTCCTCTATGGGGGGCTTTGCTACACCGTGGGCGCCATCGTCTACGCTTGTAAAAAACCCAATCTCATTCCGCGCTGGTTTGGTTTCCATGAGCTTTTCCATCTCTTTGTCATGGCGGGCAGTTTTTGCCATTTTTGGACTGTGCTCCAGTACGTTAAATAAGTGAAAAAGTTCATTCATAGAAAATTTGTCATTCCAATAATTGGTCAACTTAAGCAGGGGACATCGGCGGAAAAATTGGCACTCAGTGGCGCCGTGGGTTTAGCTGTTGGAGTTTTTCCAGTGCTTGGAGTCACGACCGTTGTTGGTTTGATATTTGGATTTTTATTTAGGCTCAATCACATTGCCCTACAAGTAGTAAATTACGGGGCTCAAGGTTTACAAATTCTCATGATTCCTGTTTACATGCGCTTTGGTGATTTAATGTTTGGTGTGGAACCACTTTCATTTGTGCCGGCAGAAATGAAACATGATCTCTTAAAAGACCCTAAACTATTTTGGTTTAAATTTTCAGGATCTATGGGCAGAGGAGTCGTGCTCTGGCTTCTCACTCTTCCCGTGTTGATAGCATTTTCATATATTTGCTTCCTTCCTATATTCAAAGCTTTGCGGAAATCTCATGCGAGTAAATAAATTCCTCACCGACAACGGATACTGCTCTCGGCGGGAAGGAGATAAACTCATTGAGGGCGGACGGGTAAAAATAAATGACAGGATTGCTGTACTAGGAGACCAAGTGGGTGAAGGCGATGTTGTGAGTGTAGACGGAAAAAACGTAGGTCTTAAAACTTCGCGAGTTTATTTAATGTACAATAAGCCCCGAGGAATAGTGTGCACTACAGATCTTAGAGATCCAAATAATATTATTAATGCGATTAACTATAAGGAGAGAGTTTTTCCAGTGGGACGACTGGATAAAGACTCCACCGGTCTTATTTTTCTTACTAATGACGGCGATATAGTTAATAAAATTCTTAGAGCTCAGCATGGCCATGAGAAAGAATATCTAGTTGTTATAGACAAGCCCTTTGATGAAAGGTTTTTGCAAACTATGGGTGAAGGTGTGGACATTGGTGACCACATCACCGTGCCGGCCAAACTTGAAGTTGTAAATCGAAGCACTTTTAAAATGATCTTAACTGAGGGAAAAAATCGGCAGATACGCCGGATGTGCGAAACCATGGGATACAAGGTCCGTCATCTGCAGAGAATCCGTATTATGA
>JBBQPV010000469.1:0-1939 GCA_038216925.1 Bdellovibrionia bacterium | reverse complement strand
AATGGTTGGAGAACAAACCACAGTTTTCGAATTGAAAGTGGCCAAAGACGATTTAGGAAAAATTATCGGAAAGCAAGGTCGCACCGCCAGAGCATTGAGAACTATTCTCAACGCAGCCAGCACCAAGCTAAAAAAACGCAGCGTCCTTGAAATCATCGAATAAAAAAAACGTAAAAATTGGAAAAATTTTAGAACCTAAGGGCCTGCGCGGTGAAGTGAAGGTTCTTTTTTTATCAGGTGATGCCTCCTGGGCAGAAGAAATTATCACCCTTGAACTCCATGATCCCAAATCAGGAAAAATAACCGTGCACAACGTAGAAAAATTAACAGCCACTTCTCAGGCTGATCGGGTTTGTTTTAAACTTTCTGAAATTAATGACCGTAATTCTTCAGAGAGGGTGAAGGGCTTTGAGGTTTTTGCCTCAGAAGATCTTTTTGAAAGCTCACCCGGGGAAGAGATTTTTCTCAGAGAAATTTTAGGATTCACTATTTATGACCAGGAAAATGTTATTGGTGAGGTCACCGGTTTTGACTCAAATGGCTTGCAAGATTTACTTGTGGTGAAAAATGAATCTGGTGAATCTGTACTTCTGCCATTTATTAAAGAATTTATTGTCAAAATTGATTTTAAAAACCGGACTGTTAAAATGAATCTTCCTCCAGGATTATTGGAGATCAATCGTGCGCTTTGACGTGATGACGGTCTTTCCAAAGTTGTTTGGTTCCCCTTTGGAATTTGGCCTGGTTGGCCAAGCAGTTAAGGCTGGGGACATAGGATTTAAAGCTTGGGATTTAAGATCTGCCGCCAAAGACGCGCATAAATCTGTAGATGATAAGCCTTTTGGTGGGGGCGACGGAATGGTCATGCTTCCGGAAATCCTAGCTGAAACATTAGACAAGATTAAAAAAGACAGCGGTGAAATTAAAAAATCCAAAGTTATTTATCTTTCACCTCAGGGTGCACTTCTCACACAAAAAACCGCGCAGGAATTGGCTTTGATAGACCAGCTCATTTTGATTTGTGGCCGTTACGGCGGTATAGATGAAAGATTTATTGAAAAGTATGTAGACGAGGAAATCAGTATTGGGGATTACATTGTCACCGGCGGAGAACTTCCAGCGCTGGTCATGATGGATGCAGTTTCCCGTTTCATCCCTGGCACTTTAGGGAATGAAAAGTCTGCTTTAGAAGAAACATTTAAAGATGGCCTCTTAGAAGAGCCGCTCTACACCAAGCCAAGAAATTTTGAAGGCATGGAAGTTCCAGAAGTTTTGACTTCCGGCCACCATCAAAAAATTACTGAATGGAAACAGAATCAAAAAATAGTTCGGACTTTAGAGAAGCGCCCTGACCTTTTCAAGACTTCAAATCTCAGCCGCACTGAAATTTTGAAGGCCCAGAAGGAGCTCAACCTAACAAAGCGAGTGGCCGTAGGATTAGTGCATTATCCTGTTTATAATAAATCAGGGGACATCGTGGCCACCAACGTCACAAATTTAGACATCCATGACATAGCCCGGGCTTGTCGGACTTTTGGGATCGATAGTTTCTACATTATTACTCCCATGGAAGAACAATTGGCTTTTGTGGGACGGGTGCTGGAACACTGGCAATCGGGCCGAGGGACGCAGTATAACCACCTCAGAAAAGACGCATTGGTGAACACCAAAACTGCCGTCAGTTTGGAAGCTGCACTGGAAGACTGGGGAGTGGGGGACAGTAAAGTAGTCACCACCTCCGCCCGTGATGTCACCGGACCCACCCATATTAATCCCGACGATCTCAGGAAAATAGCCCTCAAAATGCCCCTATTCTTGATGTTTGGCACAGGTTGGGGCTTGGAAAATGCGGTGGTGAGGAAAAGTGACTATCTGATGGACCCCATACGAGGAAGGGCCGCCGACGGATTTAATCATCTTAGTGTGAGATCAGCGGTGA
>JBBQPV010000468.1:0-1960 GCA_038216925.1 Bdellovibrionia bacterium | reverse complement strand
CAATGAAACCTGGAGACACGTTTTGGGGCGCCTACTTTGCGTCCGTGACGGATAAGTTTAAGAATAACTGGATGCTCAATTTTGAGAAATCAGTCTAAAATAGTTCTGAGTTTGTGAAGTAAGGTTTTAAATGGATAAGGTTTTGCTAGAAAGTGGATTTGACTATCATCAAGACCATTTTCCAGTAAAGTTGCCTTACTGTACCCAGTCTGAAATAGAAATTTTATATTCTTTCTAAGTTTTTCGGTTTGCTTGGCAAGTTCCGGTCCACCCATTTGAGGCATTATGACATCTGTAAGAATAAGGTCAATATTCACTCCGGATTTGATTTTCTCCAGGGCATCTATGCCCGTAGCCGCGGACAGTACATTGTAGCCATTGCTACCGAGCATTTTGCAAATGAGATCTCTTAAATCTTCTTCATCTTCAACCACAAGAATTGTTTCCGTGCCCTTCAGGGTGGCAACATTCTTCTCTGTGATTTTTATAGTTTCGATGCCGTCTTCACAAATGGGAAAATACAATTTGAAGATGGTGCCTTTGTTAACGGTACTCTCAACAAAAATCAGTCCTCTATTTTGTTTAACTATTCCGTATACAGTGCAGAGACCGAGACCCGTGCCCTTACCAATGGGTTTGGTGGTGAAAAAAGGCTCGAAAAGATGTTTTTGAACTTCACTGCTCATGCCCATACCATCATCGCTGACTGTGAGGAGGACGTGGGGACCAGGGATCACGTTACAACTTTTCGCTATGGTCTCATCAATAAAACTGTTTTGAGTCGTAATTTCTAATTTTCCGCCACTTGCCATGGCATCCCGACTATTGACAACTAGGTTCATGACAATTTGCTCTAGATGACCTGGATCAATCTGAATATTTTTTAGATCCGAAGCCAGTACGGTAGTGAATTCAATATTCTCCTCTACTATCCTGCGTAACATATTCTGCATGTCTGCGATAAGTAGGTTCAAGTTTATCACTTTTGTTTGCAGAACTTGTTTGCGACTAAACGCTAAGAGTTGGCGTGTTAAATTCGTCGCCCTTCCGGCAGATTTGATAATCTGCTCCACGGCTTTATTTGCGTATTCCACAAGTTCTTTCGAGGAGAGAGTGGGATCGAGGCCCTCTTTTAGGACTTCTGATTGAATGAGAATGGTGGCAAGGACGTTGTTAAAATCGTGGGCGATTCCCCCTGCTAACTGACCAATGGATTCCAATTTTTGTGCTTGTCGTAAGTTCTCTTCAGTGGTTTTTAATGCAGAATCCACCAACTTTCTTTCTTTATTAAGTTGCGCCTCTTTCAAGACTTTCTTTAAAATGGGAATAAACCGGATCATATTGTCTTTTAAAACATAATCATCGGCACCGGCCTTCAGAGTTTCTGCAACCAACTCCTCCCCTATGGATCCGGATAAAACAATGCATGGAATATGGGGAAATAATTTTTTAACTACGGAGATAGCGTCCAGCGCACTAAATTTTGGGAAGTTGAAATCACAAATAACAGCGTCCCATTCCTCTTCTTGTAATGCAGTTTCAATATTAATGAGAGACTCTACTCTCCGAAAGTGGGGGACGACATCGGCTTGTTTTAAATGTTGCAGTACGAGCCCGCTTTCATCAAGCGAATCTTCGATGAGTAAAAGCTTAGGTTGAAATGTCATGAGTGAGTCCTTTAATTGCTGAAGACATGACTCAGGATAGAGTCTCAGGGGATTGTTGACTAGGCCAGAGAGTCAAAACTAACCCTCTTTTAACCTAAACAATATTTATTTCTTTTTAAGGTTGACGTACGCCATGACGTGTCCCCATAAATTGACCTGACGTATAACGGCCGTCAACATTGACAAGTTGAATACAAAATGGATACAAGCGTCCTATGGAAAACAAAAATACTTTAATTTCAAATGTATCTGATACCTCATATTGGGTTGCCTTTTATCGGGCAAAGGAATCT
>JBBQPV010000467.1:0-1961 GCA_038216925.1 Bdellovibrionia bacterium | reverse complement strand
GTTGAGATTTTCGCGCGGTTAAGAATTATCACCTTGAAAATAATCGGCAAGCCTGGGGATTAAGTCAGGGGCAGTTGGAAATGATAATAGAAAAGGTCAGAGACAGACCCTGTCTATGACCCATCAAACAGATTACAACGTCAAGTCAAGCCTTCATCTTTCATTACTTTTACCACTGCAGGGCGGGCGCTCATTCTTTCCATGTATGATTGTAAATTCTTAAACTGAGTAATTGGAACTTCAAGCCACTTTGTCCAGCTAGATACTACGAAAGCATAGGCATCAATGACGGAAAAGTTTTTACCCAATAAATAATCTTTGCCGGCAAGTTTTGTATCAAGATATTTCAATACTCCATTTGCTCTTTCCAGGCAAAATTTTCGGTATGCCTCTTGAACCTTTTTATCTTCTGACACATATTGTGTGCCAAACAACGCCCCAACACCTTTATGAAGATCTGTGGCCACAAACGACAATAAATTTAAAGCCTCTATTCGCTCAGGACCAGTTGCAGGAAAAAGATTTTTTGCCGCGGCTTTTTCTGCAATATATGTATGAATGGCTAAATTTTGATCCAGCTGCTTTCCGTCATCTGTGATTAGAATTGGTAGAGTGCCCAACGCATTCAATTTATTAACTACTTCCAAATTAGGATCTTTAGCGTCATCCCAATCCACCTCTATGGCTTCATACTTTAATCCTGATTCTTCCAGTGAAATGTGGCAAGACGTAGAGCAAGATCCCGCGGAATAATAAAGTTTCATTTCTAATCTCCTTGGTTATTTACTTTTATTAAAACTATAGGCAAAACCATACCACATCTATTTAATAGGACAACGGGTCATGAAATTAAAAATTATCCACTATCATCCTTCAATGGCTCAACACTTTAAAATCATTAACGAAGAGTGGATTCAGAAAATGTTTAAGCTAGAAGATAAGGATCGGAAAATACTGGACCACCCCCAAGATACAATCATTAATCAAGGAGGAGTGATCCTATTTGTAGAGGCTGGAGACTTAGGAATAGTCGGAGCTGGCGCACTTTTAAAAACTGGGCCTGAAGAATATGAACTCACCAAGATGGGAGTGTTAGAAAAGGCTAGGGGTATGAAAGCTGGAGAATTTCTTTTGAAAGCACTGATCGCCAGTGCCAGAGGACTATCCGCAAAGAATCTCTACCTTCTCACAAATTCTAAATGTGAGGCGGCCGTTCACCTTTATGAAAAACATGGATTTAAGCATGATGCTGAAATTATGAGAAAATTTGTCGGCGAATATCAAAGGTGCAATATCGCCATGAAGTATGCAGTCGACTAATCTCGCTTTTTCTTTCTTTTTCTTCCCACGGGATTTTGATAAGTATCTTTTCCAAAAAACCTCATTGCCGCTGTATTGTAGGCCAGTGCCGCCATCTCCTCTGTTTGAAAATCTCCCAGATTCATGGCTCTTCCTTTCACTTCAATGCCCGCCCGCCATTTTTTAATTTTCTTTGAGTAAGATACTCCCTTATAAATGGAGCTGTTGTTTTTTCTATTTTTCGGCAACATTCGTTGGCGTTCTTTCAAAGTACAAATGATGAGATTACTTTTTCTGTAATCTAATTCTTCATTAAATCGCCTTGGATACACCTGCTTATTTTTTGGTGGCTTCATCAGAAATCGTCCCAACGTCATTTTACGGACAACTCCCTTTTGTTTTACGTCTGCTACAACGCGCTTTCTGCCTTGTGTACCTTTGCTCACTCGCCAGCGATAAGCTTTGAGCATCTCTAAATCAGCTTTATCGATTTTTACTTTGTGCTTGGGCAAAACGGAAATATAACACCATGATTTTTTAGCCATATTGAAAGTATAAATATTATTCCAGTTTTCGCTAGTTAAATTTATAGAATCTGGAGTAGGAAATGCCTGTATTTTCTGCCGAATATTTAGCTGAATATTCCAGAGCCGCGGCGGATA
>JBBQPV010000466.1:0-1968 GCA_038216925.1 Bdellovibrionia bacterium | reverse complement strand
GGAACAGATGCAGAGATTGTTTCAAAAATGTCTTCAGCGGTTGTGCGCGGATTTGTAAAAGTAGGGATTATCCCTTGCGTAAAACATTTTCCGGGACATGGGGACACCCTCTTAGACAGCCACGAGGCACTTCCAGTTGTTAAACATAGTCTTGCCCGGTTAGATGAAATTGAATTTGTTCCTTTTAAAAAAGCATTTCGGGCTCGCGTAGAATTTTGCATGATGGCTCACGTTATTTTAGAAGCTGTCGATCCAAAATTTCCCGCAACACTCTCTGAAAAAGTCATCGGTGATATTTTACGAACCCACTTGGGCTTCAGGCACATTGTCATCACTGATGACATGGAAATGAAAGCTATCACAAGTAATTTCACCGTTGAGGCCGCAGCGGTGCAAGCGGTAAAAGCAGGGTGCAACATGCTAATGTATTGTCATGAACTTGAAAATCAACAAAAGGCTTTGGAGGCGGTTGTAAAAGCCGTCATGGACGGCGTCATTTCAGAAAAAACAATTGAGGATAATTACAATCGAGTATTGGGTGCAAAAAAGAATAATTTTTCTGAAAACTTCAAATTAGTGGACGTGACACAGGTGTCTAAAGTTATTGGCCACACTGAGCATCTCACTTTAGCTAAGCAAATCGCACAAAAACAGGTTCCGCCGGGACTTTCAACGTAGTAATTCCAAATTGACGTGACTGCAGTTGCCCGCTAAATCTCTCTCATGCTTTTTCTCATTTTTTTTCTGACCTTTCACGTCTCTGCTCAAGAGCTGTTGCCTGCCATTCAAGTGGAGGACTCCCCCGTTGATCAACTTGGTTTTTTTAAAATCACCCGCCCGCTCACATACTCCGTCTTGAATCACTCATCTGAAAGGCAGGACTTAACAGACGAGTTAAATTCAACCGCCGGAATTCAAACAAGAATAAGCGGCAGTCCAATTATTAGTATTAGAGGGTCACAATCAGCCTCTCGAGTTTTAGTTATGCAAGAAGGTATTCCCCTTAACTTCTCTGACGGCGTTGGATTTAATCCTCTATTTTTAGCGAAGGAAAACTTGGATGGTGTCGCCATACTAAAGGGACCAGCCTCAGCGAGCTTTGGAAAAGATGCATTGGCCGGTGCAGTGGATTTTAGAACCCGTCGACAAACCGGCATCCGCGCGTCTATTGCACAAGGTAGCTTCAATACAAACAGCGCTTTTTCTTCTTACGGCGCACAGTCAAAAGAAGCATTTGGCCAACTCAGCGTGTTTCAAGAGCATACCGACGGAAATTACCGATTAAGAAATGATCTTGAAACATTGAGATCTACCGCTTTTTTTGACGGAAAACTATGGGGTGGCCGTTGGAAATCATATCACCTGCTCGCAAGGCAAATAGGTTCTACTCCGGGCGCCACAGATTACCCAAGTGCTTCAGCATTTCATAACGTAGGACACATACATTCTCTGGAGGGAAGTTTTCCCATATTAGAAACAGCCAAAATTAATTCCTTAACAACCCTGGGCGTCTTAGAGCAAAACTACGACGGCAGTCCCAGTAAAACCCAAAGCGTGAAAGAGTCTTTACGTGTTCAAAATGATTTTAAGTTTTTCAAATTGGAACTCTTTGACCAAGTTTCCTATGAAGACTTCACGGCGTCTTACTTAGGAACTGGGACACAATCTGTAATTTTCAATGAACTCGGTGGACTCATTCAGCTTCCCAATGAAGAAAATCTGCAAAGTATTTTTGCATTGCGAGTGGATACATCTCAAGGTGAGGTCCTCCCAAGTGTGGGTATATTGGGAGAGAATGAAACCCAGTGGCAATATTTTGCACATTACTCTCAAGGATATCATCCAGCCAGCCTGACCCAACGATTTTCTCAGTCGCCAGGTTTTGTGGGAAGCGGGAATTTGAAATCAGAACATAGCGATGAAATAGATTTGGGATTTCAAAAATCTTTTTCCCAGACTTTTATTAAA
>JBBQPV010000465.1:0-1972 GCA_038216925.1 Bdellovibrionia bacterium | reverse complement strand
CGGCGTTTGAATGGCGGCACCCGAAGTAAGATTGGAAACATTTTGAAAGCGAGCAGGGGCTTGCCTAAGTGATGATAGATTCTACATTCCCGGTTTCATTGTTGGACCACAAGTTCCGGTCCATCGCATATCATTTCTTTAATCGCGAACAGTGTCCCGTATCGAATAAAAAGCGTAACTGCTGCCCTAACAAATTGTAGAAATAATTGGAAATATTTTTCAAATTTTAATAATTGTCGTGTCTATTTTCGTTGACACCTATTTAGACTGTTTAAAACAGTCTGAGCTTTAAGATTATTGAATGAAATATTAAAAAACTTTCGCTCCGTCATTTCGACTTTGTGGCAAGGCGCGCACGAGTCTTGTTTTGATTTTCCATGTTGGTGTGGCATCACGCAAAACTTTGCATCTAAAACCAGTGGTATAAATGTTTATAAATTCCATTGGGAGGTGCTTTGTGAATTATCAGGAAATTAATAATCAATCTAAAAATGAATCTGTAATCGAAGAGCTTCATACCGAAGCAGTACACGTAGCCGCGAGTTTTCATAAATCTGAATCAAGACTCATTTCAATTTTGCAAGAAATGGATGGCCATTCTCAATTTAGAAAACTTCAATGCTCAAGTCTTTTTGATTGTGGTGTGAGGATTCTCAAACTCTCAGAGTCCAACACCTTAAATTTTATAGCTGTAGCAAGAAAATCAAAGATAGTTCCGCAGTTAAAAAAAGCCATAGACGATGGCATTTTGACCGTCTCCAAGGCGCGAAAGATTACTCCCGTGATTACACCGGAAAATCAAAGCCACTGGATTAGTCTTGCCCAGGGTCTGTCTAAAGATAAACTTGAAAAAGAAGTGGCAAGAGTGTGTCCGAAGGAAGCGGTTACGGAACGAGCGCAATTTGTGTCAGGGGATCGAATTAAATTAACGCTGGGGATTTCAGAGGAGATCTTGAATTTATTAAAAAGAGTTCAGGATCTGGAATCTCAGAGAACTGGATCAGTGGCCAGTTATGAAGATACTATTAAGCAAGCTCTTGAGTTTTATATTAGCAAACTTGATCCGGTGGAAAAAGCGAAACGAGCGGAGGCTAAACACGTTTCATCTGAGCATGTCCCGGGACATGCTTTTATTCCGTTTCACCGCCAAGCTATTCTGACAAGTTTAAAACATAAAGTTAATCTGAGAGATAAAAGAAAATGCTCCCATGACGGATGCGGGAATTCCAGATGGATTGAGATTCATCACGTTATACCCATTAGCCAGGGCGGGACGAACGAACTTTCAAATCTCAAAACACTTTGTTCAAGTCATCATCGGCAGCTTCATGAAAGACGACGCATGTTACTGAAAACGACATCTTAAAGGTAAGCCGTGGCAAAGGCAGGAGTGTTGGTCACTTCTTTGTAGTGGTTCCAAGCCAACTGAGAGAATTTGTAACTTCCCGGTAGGCCGTTATTTCAACTGGACTGGCTTGTCTTTTTTGCACGTTCATGGCACTAGATATATTCATTTTTGGAAAGGGATTTGGTACAACGTAGGTTACGTACTCGTATGATTTTTTAGGTATAACAAATAAAGCGGAAGCTATTTTATAGTTTGGATGGGTCATTTTAAAAGATTTGACCTGCACCCCTGGATGTTCTTTCTTATAATTTTGAATATCGGCTTTAAGGTCTTTCTCGACTATGTCATCTTTTGCCGAGTTGACTCTCAGAAAAATAATAGAATCGGCTTTTCTCCATTCTTTGCCTTTTTCGAAAAGGATTGCGTTGGCACCAATCTTGGCGGCCTCTTTCCCGTCGCAGCTACAGTCCCATCCATTTGGAATCTTAACTCCTATGCTAAAACCGTCTCCGTAAACAATAACAGATTCAGCTACAGCATAATTTGAATTTGATAAAACTAGAAAAATTAAAAAAATTTTCAAAAAACTAACCTTTCTGATATTGCAATTGCCCTACTATCTAA
>JBBQPV010000464.1:0-1988 GCA_038216925.1 Bdellovibrionia bacterium | reverse complement strand
ATTTCATTCTAAAGAGGACGCGACCAAGCAAGCTCAAGAATTTTTTGAAATCTTCTCTAATAAGGGCCTGCCTTCTGAAATCCCCGAATGGAAAACAGCTCCTGCCGCTGACTTATGGATATGTAGGTTACTCGTGGACGCTGGATTATCGGTTTCCACCAGTGAGGCCAAACGCCTTGTTGACGGTGGTGGGGTGGAAAAAGATGGAACTAAAATTAGCGATTCAAAATTAAAGATGAGCTTAAATTCCGGTGATTCATTTGTTCTCAAAGCCGGAAAAAAGAAATTTGCAAAAGTGGTTGTGCACTAAGGATTTTCAATGGATACGATTACCCACGCCCTTGTTGGTGCGGCATTAAGTTCTGGAAAGCTCAGGGATAAAGTGGGACCACTCGCGGTACCGGCATTTGTGACCGGAGCCGTGTTTCCGGATAGCGATATTATTCTGCGCGCAGTCTCGTCGGAATTTTATGTATTAGAACATCGCGGTGCCACTCATAGCCTCATATTGTGGCCTCTATGGGTTCTTGTTCTCAGTAGTCTCTTTTACTTCTTTAAAAAAGAAAAATTCAACAAATATATTCCTGCAGTTATAGCTATTGGTATTTTAAGTCATTTATATATGGATCTGGTGACAAGTTGGGGAATCATGCTCCTTTATCCTTTTAGTCGGCATCGATTTGCGTGGGATCAAATGTTCATCATAGATCTTTATTATTCAGGGGTTTTTATTTTACTGCTGGTCATGATTTGGAAGAATTTTAGAAATAACCGAGTCCTGTGGTCTAAATTGGCGCTAGTATTTTTTATTTTTTACCATGCTTTCACCACGTTTAATTACTTCGGCGCTAAACGGATCATAAAAGAAGAAATGAGTAAAGAGGGTGTAAGCACAGACAAGCTTCAGATCTTTCCGGGAATCGCTAATCCATTTTTATGGGTTGGCGCAACGTCCGTGGGAAATGATTATTTGGTCTCTCGAGTGAATATCTTCACTGATAATCGGGAACCCAATGAAACATTGGTGAGTAATAAAGGCGAGCCTTGGGCTATGAGAGCACTAGAACAACCAAAGGCTTCTCAGCTTTTAAAAATGGCCAGGCTTCCAGGACTTACCAAGACCAAAATCGGTGATAGCTCGGAAGAGATTAATTTCTATGATCTTCAATATGCTCTCAGGCGGGTGCCGTTTGGAGAGGCTAGAGTGAAAGTTCCCATGAGACTTCAACAGTTATATGAAAATGGAAAACTAGTTTCGGAGCAGTTCCGATGAAAAGTGTTTGCCTAATTTTAATTGTGATTTGTTTATGTGATCGTTCGATGGCCTGGGGAAAGCGGGGACATGAGATTGTGTCATCTGTAGCCGCCCGTTTACTGGTAGAAAAAAATAAAATGTATTTTCTCAGGGATCATGAATTTGACTTGGGATATTACGCCAACGTCCCTGATATAATTTGGAAGAATCTTGGAGATGAAACCAGGCACATCGAAGAGCCCAACCATTTTCTTGATTGGGGCCCTACGATGGAAAAAGTGTTTTCAAAACCGGAAAATCTTCCCATAAAATTTTCCGATTATAAAAATAAAATGGGATCAAATTATAATTCTAAGAATGGAATGTTGATTTGGCGCATTCAAAGTCAGCTTGATCGCTGTAAGGGAATTAAATCTCAGGGCGAAGTTCTGGTATGTGCGGGGACACTTTCTCATTATACCGGTGATTTATCCCAGCCTCTCCATGTCACCAGAAATTTTGATGGACAAGAGACGGGTCAACAGGGAATCCATAGTTTTTTTGAAAGCTCTGTAGTGAATTTGCTTGATCCAGAGCTTAAAGTGGCTGTTTTGGATAGGGCTCTTAAAATGTATGATTCAAAGAGTAATGAGAGTAAGTCCGAAGGTCAGTTAATTAGGGAAATGGTGACACTTAGTTTCTCTCAAGTTCCTCAAATATTGAAGTTAGATAAAGAGGGAAACCGCGAAATGAC
>JBBQPV010000463.1:0-1996 GCA_038216925.1 Bdellovibrionia bacterium | reverse complement strand
GATTAAGGACGGTTTTCATCACTTAACCCATCGGATTAAGTCCTAAAACGCTAAAAGTAAAATCCCCAAAAAACTGAACACGCTGCCAAATATTACCGTTTGCTTTGAATGACTATTTACCCGACCAACGTCTTCATCCATGGTGGGTGCCATTTCTGAGACAAGATGGTTTTGGTAAGAGGCGTCTTTTTTCTCTTTGAGAATGTTTACGTATAAATTATCACTAGAGTTTACAGACAGTTTCTTTACGTCTACTGCCGCTGAAGATTTTTTAGATTGACGAACTTTACCGATGGCCACAACAGAGGTATTCCAAAGGTCGATAGAGGAATCAATATCAGCTTTCTCGGGAAGAGTTATTTTTATAAAGCTAATTTCATCGCCTGTGTTTAGGTTTTCATTATTTCCCACATCCACGGTGATTTGGTCTTGCCCCTCATTGGAAATCACCAGTCCTTGATAGGGAATTTTATCCATGAGTTCAGAGATAAGGCGTTGGGTAACTGCTAAAACTTGATCAGCAGCCTTTAAGGATGGATGAAACCCTAAGCGCTTAGACCACATGGCATTTCCAGTTTGGGCCAAATAGGCAGTGAGGGTGAAATCTCTGTATTCACTAAATCCGGTGATGATCACATCCGCATCTAAGTGGCCCGCCAGATATTTAACGTCATCAGGTTTTAGGGTGCGGCGGGGCTGGTATACATCTTTTTCCACTAAGAATTGGCGGCTGGCGACGAAGAACCGTTTCTTTTCTGTGATCTTTTCCCTTACATTCCACCACGCTTGATCCGTGGCAGGTTTTAATTTTTCATCAGTTGATTCAAAGGGGAATACCACCCATTTCTTTAATGGCTTAAGATCAGCGGCACCGTGCGCTCTTTCTAAAAATATAAAAACCAAGGTCATAAGAATCAGATGCAGTCTCACTCTTTAATCTTGTAAGAATACTATGATCTTTGCAACTGCAAGGAACCTGGATCTTAGGCTAGATTGCGGGCATAGGCTTAAATAATGATTCTAGCCCTGGAGTTTGTCTGGGAGTTGTTTGAAAAGTTCCAAGCCAAGACTCCGGCGATTCCATACATAGAAATACGGGATACCCTTTATCAACTTTTTTAAAACCTTCAACGATATGTTTAAACATTTTATTTCTTAAAGCTAAATCGTAGCGCAATTTTCCGTCTTTGCTCAAAAACAACTCGCTGGTCACTGCTTCACTTGAAAAGCCGAATCTTTCCCTCAAAATATTTTTCATATCCGGCGGAAATCTGAGGGCGCCCACACTAATCCATTTTATTTCTTTAGCGGCAAATAAATCTGTGATTTGGGTGACGAGCTCTGAATAATGTATATCCCACTTGGGAATGTAAATCATGGGGTCAATATGAAACGCCACCGGAAACCCATTGTCTCTGGCTTCCCTGGCTGCTTTTAAGCGTCTTACAAGGGACGCCGTTCGGTGTTCTTCTTTTTCTACTATAATTTCAGGATTAACTGAAAAACTCACAACCACATTTCCGGCGTGATTTTTACGCACAAAATTTTCAATTTTATCCGACTTAGTTTTAAACTCACAAGTGAGGTGGGGATAGTTTGAGAACCAATCAACTAAAGTTTCCGAATGGCCGGTAACATCATCCATCACCAAAGAATCAATGACTTCTCCAGTGCCCACGCGGAATGGAGATTTGGGATGGTCATGTACAATGCGTTCCAGTTCTCCCAGACCGTCATCAATATTTGTAAACATCTGGGTTAAAGGTGAGTTAATATAGGACTGCAGATAGCAATAGGAGCAATTCATTGTGCATTGCGCGCCAAGATTAAAAACAAAATAATTGCAGCAGGCCGCCCCATGGGTACCAGGACATTTTTTAAAAAAATGTCCCTGGTGCTTAGAAAGGTAGAGTCTTTGTTTTGACAGATCAAAATCTTTACCGCTCATTGGGCCGTTAGTATTCCCGTAAGGTCTGTCCTTCACCACAACAGCTTT
>JBBQPV010000462.1:0-2000 GCA_038216925.1 Bdellovibrionia bacterium | reverse complement strand
AGGTAACATAAAGTAATTTTCAGCACGTTTGCCTAAAAGGCCTCCCGCACCCAAGTCTAAATATAGTTTTGAATTTTCCTTCTGACTGAGAAGTTTAAAGCGGCCATGAAGCTGACCATTAGTGAGATTGCTGGCAGACGGAACGGGGTAAACATCGCCCAAAATACTCAAATCAAAATAGGGTTCAAAAGACGTTGCAAAAGCATCGTTAGCGACGAAATTAAAAACTAATAATGCCAAACAAAATCTTATAGATAAAAGCAAACAATGCCTCCACATACCTACTAGGCAATAAGCGTACCCGCAGGATCTAATAAGAGCTTTGGCATAGCAAGAAAAACCCTGCTTTCACTCGAAAAAGACAATTTTTGCCGTAGAGGGCTACAAATTTTACAGAAATGCGCCTACCTATAAAAATAGAGAATCTAGGAGGATCGGCGGCAGATTTCTATAAGTTATTAGATGGTCTAGTTTATTTAGGTTGGCCCTGGAATTGATTAAATAGAAATGACATCTCAGTCCAAAGTTCGTTTGATTATTTTACTTAAGAATAACAACAAGCTAAGGGGTCTGAGATGTCAGCAATAAAGTATCAATTGAGGGAGTTAGTTGCAAGTCTAAGTGGAGAGGCAAATAAGATAAAAGATCCAGAGGTGAAGCGTCGTTTGTATTTAATCAAGGCCGTGGTTGAGTCAAAAAAAGATGTGAAAAAGACGTGTGAGATGCGAGGGGTATCGACGGATTACTTTTACAAGTGGTCGCGGAGGTTTTTGGAGTTAAAGAATTTATCTGGTCTGGGATCGAAGTCGCGAACAGTGAAGGAGTTTTGGAATAAGACCTCAAGGGCTATTGAGAAGAAGATCGTGAGAATGAGAAAGCAGGAGCCGTTTAAGGGGCCTGAGAGAATCAGTTACGATTTGAAAAAGAGATTTAACATTATCTGCGCAGTGAGTACTGTGGCTGCGATTTTAAAGCGTCGAGGACTTGTTACAAAAGAGTATCGGGATCGGCTCACAAAAAAGCATATGAAGCGCTACAGAAGGCCGCTGCCGGGTTATTTACAAATGGATTTTAAATACACACCATTTTTGGTTGAAGGAGAAAAGAGCTACCAATTGTCGGTGGTGGATCATCACTCGAGCTGGCGATTTATAAGATCCTATCAGGACCGAAAAGTTGAAACAGTGATTGGGTTTTTAAATGAGCTTGATAAGACTGTGCCGTTTCCGATCGAGCAGATACAGACAGACAATGCGATGGAGTTTACTGACAAGTTTACCTCATACCAGCGGGGGTTAAGGCCGACGGAGAGTCATGCGTTTGATGTGTGGTGTAGAAAAAGAGAGATCGAGCATAAGTTGATCCCGATTGGCCAGAAGGAGATCAATGGGAAGGTTGAGAACACACACCGTTTTGATGATCGAGAATTTTTTAGTCAAATAAATGTGAATACATTTTCAGAATTAGAACTAGCGACGCGTGACTACAATCGGCGCTGGAACGAGGAACGGCCAACCAAGGCACTTGAGTGGTTAACACCCAGCGAAGTTGTAGAGCGAGCCTCTACGAAGGCATTGATGTATTTGGTATTGGCACTGCCAAACTTTGAGTGGAAGTTGCCAGCTCCACAATTTACGCAAAGCATGGGGGTTGGTTCAGTGACTGGATCGAAAGAGGAAATAAAAAGAATCAAAGATGAAATAAACCTAAAAATTAAAAAGCCTAAAAAAATATCAGCAACAAGCCGATATCTTCAGTACATGGACTGGGACGCCAAGAACAAGCTTAAAATCTGGGCTCCCGTGCCGATGATCCTCCAAAATTTTTCACGCCTACCTATAAAAATCTCTTATAGTTCAGCCGGGAGAAAGGCCTTCTAAAAAATCAAAAAATTATTACTTAATGAACGGAAATTCAGTCAAAAATGACTCATTTTTTTGCAGCCAATCATGCATGTTTTTGTTTTGTGAGATCCAGGTGAAATCTCGAGGGCGGTATGA
>JBBQPV010000461.1:0-2001 GCA_038216925.1 Bdellovibrionia bacterium | reverse complement strand
CTCACTATAGCCGAAGAGACTTTGAATATCTCAAAAACCAGCTCAGCGAAATTGATGGTAAAGGTCGGAAAGTAAGAGTGAGTTTCTATGGCCTAGTTTTTAAAAAGTTTTGGCTTTCCGCCGTCAACTTTGATGATGCTGGAATTGATAAATCGGTGAATTTGATCCCCAAGTCTTTTTACCGAATGAATAAAAGTGACTTATTGTTTCAGAGGTCTGCGGTAAAGGATCTAAATTCCAGCGGTCCTAATGGGGAGATGTTTTTGTCAGTGGCCACTATAAGAAGTTGTGTGGAAAAGTCCTTAACGCAAAAATAATTCTACTAAAATCGGCGCATGATCTGACAATATATTCCAAGGCGCTTTAATAAGCCTCTCTGCCGAATGGATTTCGAAACCTCGAAAATAGACTCGGTCTAAAGGGAGAAGCGGCATGTTCGCCGGAAATGTCTTAGCGTGCCTCCCATGTAATTTTAAAAATGCTTCTTCAAACGGCATGACAGCCTTGCTCTTCCAATCATTAAAATCTCCCGCTACTATAAGTAGGTCTTTTGCCGGAACCACTGACTCAATTCTTTTTTTTAATTGGTTAATTTGATTTGTGCGACCTCTGTGAAGCAAATTGAGGTGCACACAAATGGCATGGAGTTTTGGTTTCCCCGAACCCAGATTGATCACCGCATGGAGCAGACCTCTTTTTTCCAGGGGATTCTGGGAAATATCTAGGTTCTCCCAACTGATGACGGGATATTTACTCAAAATCGCATTGCCATGGTGACCTTCAGTGTAAACGGCATTCTTTCCGTAAGTAAAATGGGGCCACATGGATTCTGCTAGATATTCAAACTGAGAACTATCTGGCCAATCTACAATTTTCTTTTTGTGGCCATGATGCTCTCCTTGGACTTCTTGAAGGAAAATAAGATCAGGTTTTACTGAGCGTATGGCCGAACGCATCTGATGGAGAGTATATTCTCCTGCTCCCGCACTAAATCCCTTATGAATATTATAAGATAAAATTCTCAATTTTTTCATAACTAAGATATATATACTAAATGGCTTTCACAGGGATTTGGAATTATAAAGATACACTTACGTTATTAAATATCCTTTTGACCTTAGGATTTGTCATCAGCGTGGTCCCCAGATCAAAAAGACCTCCAGTTAATACCGTAGCCTGGGTTTTGTTTGTAGGAATTATACCTCTGCTGGGCATACCTGTTTATGTTTTCCTTAGTAACCGCAAATATAAGTCGCCAAAGAAAAGAAAAAATCAAAAGCATCTCTTGTTTTCCAAGCATCCAAGAATAGAAGAGGGCACAAGAATTGAAAAAATATTCAGTGGTTTAGATGTTCCGCCCGCACATTGTAATGAGGTTGGAGAACTTATCTCTTCTGGTGAGAAAATTTACCTAGATATTGTAAATCTCATAAAATCTGCAAAAAACACCATCCACCTAACCACTTTCATTTTTGCCAGTGATTTAGTAGGTACGGAGATTGTGCAACTCCTCGAAATTAAGGCTCAAGAGGGGGTTCGGGTGAAGTTGCTTTTGGATTCTCTGGGTTCAATGGGCACCCACCAGCCTTCGTTTAAAAAACTTAAAAAAAGTGGCGGCAAAGTGGAAAGATTTATGCCCTTTTTTCATCTGAGTTTGCGAGGAAGGTCTAACTTTAGAAATCACCGCAAGATGCTTATTGTGGATTCCGAAGAGGCGATTATCGGTGGTGTGAATATAGCAAAAGAGTACATGGGTCCAAGTTACGATCCTGAAAGATGGAAGGATCTATGTATGTGCATTCGTGGCCCGGCGGTGCAAGGGATTGAGGCCATATTTCAACAAGATTGGAAGTTTGCATCCGATGAAGAAATCCAGCTGCCGGCTCCAAGTGAGTCAAAGTCATTCAATGATAATCGAATGCAAATCATTGCTAGTGGACCGGACGTGGCAACCGATCCTCTTCATGACGGAATTTTGGAACTTATATATCAGGCAAAGGC
>JBBQPV010000460.1:0-2007 GCA_038216925.1 Bdellovibrionia bacterium | reverse complement strand
ATAAATGCTAAGGGAGAGCAAACTATTAAATGCAACTGTGTACACAATACTATTGACCACGGCCTTTGTTGTGACTTGGGGAACTTCTGTATAAGATTGTTTGACAAGCATTCCTTGATAACAACACACGGTAAATATGATCACTCCGGAAAAAATATTTTTAATTAGAAATAGAGCTACGTCGGTCCCCGTCATGGCATAAGCAATACTGTCGGTGTAAAATTGAAAGGAAATGGGATGTATGAAGTTACTCACAGCATAACCGCCAAAAAGTGCTATGAAACAAAAAAAGAATGCCAAGCACAGAACACTGAGCACTCCACCGATTACTCTTGGAAATACAATGTAACTCAAAGGGTTTATTCCCATACTTTCTAAGGCTTGAATTTCACAGTTCACTTTCATGTTTCCAAGTTCACTGGCTACAGCGGTCCCAGATCTTGCAACCACCACTAAGGCAGTCATAAGCGGTCCTAGTTCACGTATGATAAGGACAACCAGCAGGTTTCCAAGCATGGCTCCTCCACCCACTTTTGAGAGCTGTGAGGTGCTTTGAATGACGGTGAGGGTACCTGTAATAAGTGCAAGCATTCCAATGAGTGGTAAACCCTGAAATCCGGTAAAATAAATTTGGGTAAAAATAACTTTTAAAATTTCAAAGAAACTTTGTTCACGGGAGCGCAGTAAAAATCCCTTGAGACTCAGATAAAAGAGATGAAAGAGACTAAATGAATATTCGAATGTTGAAAATAACTTTCGCCCTAGACTATCGGCGAGATTTATTAGCACTGTGGCCCCCTGTTCAATGAATTCTCGGATTTAGACGGCTATATCTTGAGTATAGTTCTTACCTATCCGAAGAGAGTATTGATGAATAAAAATCAGTATTGCGAAGTGGCAATTGAAATTTTTCTGCGTATGCAGAATCCACTTCCTTTTGACGTTTTTGTTAGAATGTCTGAAGAAAAATTCACCAAGGTTTTTAATGTGGGAGACCATGTTGATGCTTCTAGGGTGAAAAACTACGCTCAAAAAGGTGCTGACCGCCTATACATCATGAAGAAAGATCGCAGAAAATACATCAGTTCCACTGAGAGAGTCATTCGAAAGCTTCTTGGTCAGGAAAACCTATCTTTAGGTGAAGCAGGATTTGCTATAGAAGAGCTTTCTGAACAAATCATGTTTGAAATTTATGAAGATGGTATCTTTGATGTTGATTCCCTGATGAGAGTTCAAAATCTAACCAGGACTTATGTAAAATTATTAAAGTCAGACGTAAAAGTTCTCACTGCGTTTTTAAGAATGTCCAGAGAAGAAACCTATATGGTAAGGCACTCCATCTCCACGGGAATTATCGCGCTTCTTTTGGCAAAGGCTGACAATAACGCAAATGAGAGAGTTCTGGAAATCATTTGTCTAGGTGGACTTCTCCACGATTTAGGAATGTCAAAACTTCCCCAAGAACTTAATGATGCTGACAGAAAACTCACGGCGGAAGAGTGGCAACTCATTAAAACCCACAATGATCTTGGCGTGAAAATAGTAGAAGATATCAAAACATTTCCTCAAGAGGTTAAGGATGTCATCGCCCAACACCATGAACAGTATAATGGCTTGGGTTACCCCCGGGGTTACACCGGTGATCAAATCTATTACCCCGCACGCGTTGTTGCCATCGCGGATTCATTTAGTGCGCTAACCACTAGACGGGGCGGTCGCCCACTTTTTAATCCAGCAGAGGCTTTGGAAGTTTTGGTTTCAGAACGCGGGAAATATGACCCCAGACTTATGAAAATTTTTGAGGGTCTGTTAGCTCCCGCTAAGAAAAAATCCGCCTAAAATACAAAGATTCTATAAAAAATATATTTATAAAATTCCTCAAAAGAAGTGGACCATAACTTTAGCCCCCTTAGCCTATCACTGGGAACAGCATAGGCAGTAATCTGAATCACCGGCGGAAAAATATGTTCAAATGTTTGGTAGGCTCGATTCATGTGATAGTCAGAC
>JBBQPV010000459.1:0-2030 GCA_038216925.1 Bdellovibrionia bacterium | reverse complement strand
CACATGCCTCAGCCGATGTAGATATTTATCAAAACCTCATTAAGGTAGACCCTACTGGCCAAAACAGCTCTGCCATCCACCGCGTTCCGGAAATCAGATATTCCATAGTGCCCCAAAAATTCCTGGGACCTGCTCTTATTGGGGTGGATGTTAACTATGTCAATTTTGCTCGTGCAGGAAAAACATTTGATGACATTCAAAACGTCGATGTGTTTTCCAACGGCACCAGTAGTTACAAAACGGGGCAAAGGTTAAGCACTCACCCCACGATTTTTATTCCTGTCAATTTGTGGGATGTTTTTGACGTTGTACCCCAAGCAGAATACGAGGAAACTTATTATCAATTTGGATACAGTTCCCGACCCACCACCGCACGAAGATATTTGCGAACATCCATTAATACGAAAACTAGATTCAGCGGCATCATTGGAGAAAATGAAGGTCTCACTGCCACAAAGTACAAGCATGAAATAGTACCAGAAGTCACGTACAGTGTGGTTCCACTATTTTATCAAGAAGATCATCCGTTCTTCGGATCCACCAACGAATTCTTCCAACCGATTTATACCGGGAATCAACCCATAACTGAATTTGATAACTTACAATTTGATTACAGGGACCGCTTGGCTGACAGTAATATTTTAACATTTGGAATCACGAATAAATTTATTAGAAAAAGATTAGAATCTTCTGGCAATTCTGAATATCGGGAAATTTTACTTCATAAATTAACTCAGAGTTATGATATTTCCAGTAGAAATCAACCGGATGTTTTGGTTGGGAAAGACAATAAACTCTATAATCCTATTAAACAGCCATTTGGAGAAATTAGATCCCTTTTAGAATTAAAGTTAGACTATTTTACTACTCTTTCTGACATCAGTTATTACCCTTACGTCAATAAAACTAATAGTTCTACCTCCATTGCCATTAGAGATAGAAAAGGCAATGGCTTTGCCATTGGCTATTCACAAAGTTATCAGATTACCCCCAATTATGTTCTCACGGACCCTCCGCGACCACCGGTCACATTCGGCGCACGAGCGGAAGCCGCCACCGCCAGTGTGTTTTTAATCTCCAAATACTTAGATGTCTCCGGTACAACAAGTTATGATGTTCTCAGAGGGCAAACTGGGGACTTCACACAAGGTTTTACGTCTATTTCACTGGACGGTATTTTGAAACCGCCAGGAAAGTGTTGGGGAATTAGGGCGACGTTCACAAAAGTGTTTGGTGGAGATCAACAAACTGCTCTCTCGTTCCCAATATTCTTTGGAGAAGGAAAAAGTTTCGAAATGAATCGGCCAACGGGAATCTAAAATTAAAAATTATATTGTAAAACTTGAACGCCCATACCCCAACTGGCCTGATCATTTCCGGGCAGAATAAGATACGGCTGAAAGGACAATTTTAAATCCGGCGCTGTTGCACTTTGGGCAACCAGTCGATCATGGGAAAGATGATGGTGCAGTCTCACTTGAGGTTCTGGTAATTTATCAGGCTTTTCTTCTTCATCAGGCTTTTTTGGAGCAGGAGCTTCATTTTCATCAAGACCGTAAGTAACATATAAACCTAAAAGTATTCCCGCATACAGGCCGTAGCTGGCACCCCTAGCTACATTATTTAGATTATCCCCCGGATTAGATGTGAATGCTAAAGTAGCTGCACCCACTAGAGTGCCGGCCAAAGTGCCGTACACCACACTCATAATAAAGTCTTTTCCCTGACCTGCTTTGGCGGGGGACTGTGGAAGCAGAGTTAATAATGCAGTGATGAGAATTAGTTTTTTCACTTTCTTTTATTTTCCACTTAAGTGGCATCAGAAAGCAAAGGCAAACTTGACCACTTGATTTCGCGTTGAGTCACCATGGCCAATCTACATTGAAAACGGGAAAAATTTTTTCTTTCTGTCTGCCAAATCCAGGTGGCCGCTCTGCTTAATCTCTGGAGTTGTGAGTGGCTAATGGCGGCCTTCTCTCCGGGCCTTCCCGGATTTAGTCTTGTTTTAACTTCAACAATATAAAGGCATT
>JBBQPV010000458.1:0-2065 GCA_038216925.1 Bdellovibrionia bacterium | reverse complement strand
TTCAAGATTTGAATACAAATTAGTATTAGTGGGGTATTCATTCTTCGGGTCCATCAAGGTGGAACGCAGAATTTCCATAAGGCCTTCAGTATTTTTTGAATTGCCATAGAATTTTAATTTATTTCCTGTGAGTTCACCGTGAGCAGAACCGCCGGACAAAATTACTGTCTTTCCTAAAGCTAATGCTTCTGCCGCGGGATAATTAAATCCTTCATAAGTACTGGTACTCACAAGGAGAGCGGAAGTGAGGATTTCATTCTTCAATTCTACATCTGAAATATTTTTCAATATCTCAATTTTATTTTTTTCTTCGCCAGTGATTTTCCAATGAGCCGGTAGCTCTGCACCTCCCAAGGAAAGTTTCAATTTAAGCAGCGGTAACAATGGCCATAAATTTCGGCAAGCGTTCAGCAACGTTAAAATATTTTTATGCTCTTTGGGGTTTCCGATACAAATAATGGTGAATGGATCTGAATTTGAATTTTCATGTCTATCGTCAAACCACTTCATCTCCAAACCGTTTCTTATAGTGGTAATTTTACTGGAAGGAACCTTCATGTACTTTTGAATCTCTTCTTTGGTCCAGTTAGATACGGCTATGACTTGGCCACAGTTTTTCAATCCGTGCTTTACAACGGTGTTGTAATAAAATTTATGGGCGACGGATCCTCCTCGTTTGAGATGAATAAGGTCATGAATGGTGATGACCGTCTTTCTCCACGGAGCCATGAGGGGAATCGCAAAGGAGGGGAAATGGATCACGTCGAATTCAGAGAGCCCAGGGACCGCACTCAGGAAAACACTTTCAGAAGGGCTGGCAAACTTAACAGACGTAGTTAACACTGAGCGCACAGACTTTGGACTAAAAAATTCTAGGGCAGATTTATCATGAGCTAAGATAGAAACGCTCTCACCTAATTGGTTTAGACCATGGACCAAATCAACAACGTAACGGCCGATTCCGTGAACTTTTTTTTCAACCATTCTTGCATCAATGAGTACTTTCATTTCACCACTTTATAGCGACAGATCTCGTGTTTTCTACTAAAATAGACGTTCATGTCCATAGGAAGATTTGTTGGGATTTTATGCTTATTGGTTTTGACACTTATCCGTGATCTATCCGGATTCTTTTGGCGACCCCTCACTAGATTTTTGTGGAGTTTCAATCCCAAAAAAAGAAGTTCGCGCCCCCGAGTTCTAGTCATTAAATTAAGTAGTCTCAGTGAAGCCGTATCCATGTTACCGGCCTTACTCCTGATTAAAACAGAGTTAAAAGAATCTCATATTACGATTTTAAGTAGCCAAAAAATCGGAACTTTTTTAGCAAAGACAAAATTAGCGGAGCGTGTGGAGTTTTATTCTCTCTCTACAGTCTGGGAAATGATGAAAGCCAATTTCATGACCGTTGTGGATTTTGAAACGCGGTCATTAAAATCAGCCATAGCCGCCAGTCAGATGCGAGCCCCCTCTTCTTTAGGCTTTGAAACCAAGGGTCAATGGCGTCATTTTGCGTTGGACGATTCTCATCTTTTTAACGGTAAAGCCCATATCTCGAAAAATTTTTGGAATTTAGCGGTTTTGACTTGTGAGGCGTGGGGGCACAGCCCCAATAGAGACTTTAATACTTTTGCTTTACAAGTAAGAAAGGAATTGCGTGCGCTGCTGTTTGAGAACGCAGTGAAAGTCATCGCTATGACTTTACCAGAAAATCTTTTCATATTTCATATGGGTTGTGGTGAAGCGGGTGGCCCTAGGGAATGGCCTCACGAATTTTGGGTTGCACTCGCTGACAGCATAAAGAAAAAAAATGGAAAGGCAGAAATTTGGCTCACCGGTCAGGGACTCTATGAAGAAAACTTGGCAGAAAAATTACTAGTTTCTGGGGCCGTGTCTTGGGTCAATCGCCTTTCCTACGAAGAGTTATTCCAGGTGTTAACAAAGGCTGAGAAAATATATTCCGTTGATTCAGGAATGGCCCACTTAGCTGGGTTATTAAATGACAATGTGGTGACCCTAATGGGACCAGGAAACTCAGAAACCCGTGGGCCCCTTTGGGGAAGTT
>JBBQPV010000457.1:0-2073 GCA_038216925.1 Bdellovibrionia bacterium | reverse complement strand
TTCAGGATTTAACTCAATCCCTTAAATTACAGGGACTGGAAAGCGTAAAACTATCCGATAAAACTTTTGGTCCAGGAAAGGTATTAATTATAGACAAGGTGGGAATTCTAGCGCCTCTCTATTCTTTTGCGGACATTTCCTTTGTTGGGGGTAGCTTTAGAAAATCCGTGCACAGTGTGATGGAAAGTGCCGCAGCCGGATGCCTTACCCTAGTGGGCCCATTTCATTTCAATAATCGAGAAGCGTTAGAGTTAAAAAAGCAAGGTTATGTATTGGAGATGAATGATTCAAAAGATTTCGAAAAGGTTTTTACTTCAAAAATTTCGTCAAAAAAGCTAGAGATTCAAAATTTTGTTCATTCAAAAACAGGGGTGAGTAAAATTATTTCCGGGAAAATGGAATCACTGATTAAAACGCATATGCCGCGTTCACCAGAGCATCCACCTCAATAATAAGGGGCTTAGAAAATAATGCTCCTACTCTCAATTCAGGTGTGAGAAAAATATGACTGGTGACTTCAAAATCATATCCAATTGCGCCAAAGCCCATGAAAAAATTTGGAAGGTCTGTTCCGGACAAAGCCGTTTCAGGAAAAGATCCAAACTTTAGAGTTCCTGAATTCGCGTGGTCCACCTGTAAGCCCGCACCACCCCAAAACATGGGACTAAAATAGTAGGCACCCATAAGACCGAATGAGAGAAATTGTTCTTTTAGAAAGGTATCTGTGGGAACTGCTGTCACCAGGGGATTAGTTTGATAGGTGGCGGATCCACTGACAGAAACACTTTTTACAAACTCCACAAATGCTCTTAAAGAAATACTGGAGGTGATTGGAAATTGAACCTGTACGCCTAAGATGGGGATATTTAATCCAGATAATGCTGAAATATTTGCCGCGGACCCATCGGGCGCCACGTAATTTCTAGATCCTTGAGTTTGATAGTTTAAGCCCCCTAACACAGAGATGGCCATGCGCTGACTGATGCCCCTTGATCTTCTGGCCACTACCCGCCTTCTAACCATATTTGCTTTTTGCGCCAAGGGTTGATTTTTCATTTGCATGGGTTTTAAACCGGCCGCCTGTGGGAGTTGCTTTGCCCCGGGCAACTGCTTTAGATTTGGAACGCGGGGTAAGAGATCAGAGTTTTTTATATACCCAATGTCTTTCCCGTTAACGAGGACCTTTTGAAACCCAGGTACGGGTTTATTACTGGCCTTAATGGTGTCATTTTTAAAGAGCGTTGTCATGACCGATGAGTTTGGATTGGGTTGGCTATATACCTTAACCTGATCCACGTTGATGGTCAGGTCCGCTCCCGAAGCCCGCATTCCGGTAAACATGACAAAGGTGGCAACAACAAAGATGATTGATTTCATAAGCGTCCGTGCTCCTTAGATTAAGTCTAAGTTTAACTGGTCTTAAAAACAACATAAACTCAAGGGATCCTTGACTTTTTACCTCGACCAGACTATTTTCGACCCTTATTATCTAAGAATAATTTCCACGTCAAAGGAGCGGTGTTTTTGGAAACCGTGAGAGCCAAGAAATCCCACAATCGTCATGGGTTAGTTTTAAAATTTCAAGAAGTTCCTTCGGCGGGACTGGACTACGTTTTGAGTAATACCACTGGAGAGCTCAATACCGTGCTCTTTGATGTCATGGGAGATTTTCCCGTCTACAACGCTGAAATTAAAGTAGAACCCAATGAAGCAATGGTGCAAGTCAAAGGTGATTTATCTGCGGAATTACGCCTCACCTGCTCTCGTTGCGCGGAAGAGTTCAACTCAAAGTTTAACAAAAAATTTGTTACAGCATTTTATAAGTCTGAAAAAAGTTTGAAAGATTTCAGTTGGGATGCTGATGACTTAAATGGTTCTTTTGATTTAGAATTCTTAGAAGGAGAAACCATAGACCTTGGTGAAGTTATTCACGAACAAGTGGCTTTGGAAATTCCCTTCAAGGCATTGTGTGAAGAAGCGTGCCTGGGACTGTGCAGTCAATGTGGAACAAACCTAAATACTGCCACTTGTGCCTGCAAACCAGTGGAAATTAAAATTGAAGCTAAAAAATCG
>JBBQPV010000456.1:0-2095 GCA_038216925.1 Bdellovibrionia bacterium | reverse complement strand
GTCCAAGCTATTTGACTTAAGAATTCATAGGTATGAGAAACGTGACTTTCTATCATGACTCTTTCTTCTGGACTGAGAGTCCCACGTTTCACTGAAAGCCTTATGATCTCTTTGGGATCAAGAATTTGTTGTCCAATATCCTCACCCATTTTCTGAATTTCTTTCATTAAAGTATCGATATCAAAATCTTTTTCTAAAATTTGACTCTCGTTAGCCTTTAAAATTCCTTTACGGATTTTTTCCAACTGCATTTTAAATGAATCGATGGTCCAAAGGGATTTTCCAAGCTCGCCTTTGGGCTCGAATTTCACATTCTGCTCGGTGAGCTGAATCAATTGTTCCGCACACATTTTCCAGGTCCTGGCTTCACTCATGGCGGTGATAGTTTGAAGCCTTAGTAGAACGGTTTCTAATTCATGGGGAAATAATTTCTGACCCTTAGTGAGGATTGCCTCTCGCACTCCAATTTTTCCAAAATCATGGAGAAGGCTTGCGTACCGTATCTCCCGTATTTGATCTGGCGTGAATCTAATATCTTTAAGAGGTCCAGTAGAAATGGTATCCACAGCCTCAGCAAATTTTACGGTGAGGAGCGCTACTCTATCACTGTGTCCGGATGTGGAAGGATCTCTTGCCTCAATGGCCATAACCGATGCTTTTACGAAGCTTTCAAAGAGTTTATTGATGTCTTCTGTGAGCTTCGCATTTTCCAAGGCGACAGCAGCATGAGATGCAAATGCGTGCATGAGTTTGTCGTCATGATCTGAAAACGCGATGATTTCTCTTTCATCTAATTTGATGGAAGGGGAGTCATCCTCATAGCGGCGGTAACTGCGCTTTTTATTCACCAGTTGAACCACGCCAAGGACTCGGCCCTTATTTGTTTTAATAGGTACAGCAAGAACTGACTTGGTACGGTATTTTAATTCTTTGTCCACTATGGGATTGAATTTAAACGGACACGATGAAGCAAGACAGTAGGCATCTCTTATACGCACACTCTCTCCGGTGAGAGCGACGTATCCAGCGATACTATTTTGATCCAGTTCTAGAAGTTCCCGTTTCAACTCTGATTTAATACTGTGGTTTAATGCATAGCTAAATCTGAGCATAGGCACATGGGTTGCGCGCGCCCCGCCGATACTGTCCTGCTTTACTTTTTCAATAAGGAAAATACTTCCGCCGTCTGCGTTAGTGTTCTCAGTGGCTTTTTCTAAAATCATTTGAAGTACTTTATTGGATTCATGCTCTGCAGATAATGCGGCACTGACATCAAGAATATTCTCGAGTTCTCGCTCTTCTGCGCTCAGCTTTGCCTTTGCTCGGCTGTTTATTTTAACTACGTTCTTCGGTTGGCCCAGATATCACTCCACTTTATTAATTCCCAAACCTTACGCTCATTTATCGTCAATTGACGGGGAGCACTTAAATAAAAAGGGGACAGTCTAGCTAGACTATCCCCATCAAACTGGAGCAGGACCCCTATTTGAGTTTTAAGCCACTTTGGCTCGCTTACTGAAGTGATACATCTTTCGTTCGAAATCGATGGGTTTTTTACCTTCTTTGGTCAATAAACCTTCTTTAAACCAGGTGAAGTGTTCTTCACAGAACTCTGCCCTGTCGGCTTTTTTGCCGCAAGCCTCTGCTTTACACTTACTGGGTAACTGCACAACATTACTTGGTTGATTGGGGTTACCGCCGCCTTTTTGCTTTTTTTGTTCTGACATACTTACGCCCTCCGAAGTTTATATACCCAAACTATCGGCTAGCTAGACAAAGAACTAAAGCCACCAAAAAGGTGACAGCCCACTTTCCATAAGGCGGTGCGTTAAGTCCTTACTTCGACGCCAAGCATATTTTCAATAGGCTTTATGAGAGCTGCCACGTTTTCTTCACCAAGGGACGCATTCATTGAACGGCGAAACTCATTAAGGATTCCCTCCAAGACAGGGAAGTCAAACTGACCCGCATCTTTCACCAGTCCGTCTGCAAGATTTAAATCCTTGAACGCGTGGGATAATTTGAACCTGGGTGCAAAATCTCCAGCTAAAATTTGATCTTTATAAAGTTCAAGCATTTTGGAATTTCCAGTACC
>JBBQPV010000455.1:0-2118 GCA_038216925.1 Bdellovibrionia bacterium | reverse complement strand
CACCACGTCTTCAAACTGCTTCTCAAAGTTCACCCATTCCGTTGTGGCCTTTTCTGAAAATGTAAAACCTTCTAATGTTTTTCTCAATAGCACCATTCTCCGATGGAAATGTCCTTTAAGAATGGGTGCAATGTTTTGATGAGCCTGATTGACGGGCGGTCCATCATAGGATTTTTTAAATCCCAAGACCATCATGAGAAGATTTTTCTGATGGGCTACAATTTTGCTAAGATCTTTATTTTGGAAGAAGAAACCAATCATTGTGTCAGAAGCCATAGTTTCATAAAACCTTGTCAAAACTTTCTCTAACTTAATTCCTACGGCTTCTGCGTCAGCTCCCAATTCCTGTTTAAGTGCGGTTAAATTGATCATTTGACCGCTCTAGCTTGAATCCAGGAAAAATAAAGCACACTGTCTTTATATTTATTGAGTGTGGCGGCTTCTTTCCTCACCTGTTTAATGAGAGCGGGGGTGGCACGCTTAGATTTTAGCAGTGCGGGCGCTCCACTCAACATGAGTTCGGTCCATTCTTTTATATAAATCGCTCTCTTCTTTTTGTCTCTGGAGTCAAAAAACAGGTACTTTACTTCAGTTTCAATTTTTTTAAATCCAGTTTCCCTCAGCACGTTTCCAAGCTTAGCGCCCATGAAGGGGTCTCCGTGCATGAGCCACTGCTCGTCGTTGAAAAGAAACCAATATTTCATAATGGCAGGACTGTAGGGTTCTACAAAAAAAGATGAATTTAAGACTTCATTACAATAAATCACCGCACCTTTTTTTAATACCCGACGTACTTCTCTAACTATTTTCTTTGGATCAGGAACGTGTTCCAAAAACCAACACAGAAACGCGCTGTCAAAACTTGAGTCAGAAAAACTCATGGCACTTGCGTCCTCTTTCTGTAAACGAACTCTTCCTGAATTAATGAACCTTTTTAAATGAAAAGTGGCTTGCTGGATTTGTAAATCTGAGGCGTCAACACCGGTGATTTTTAATTTGGGAAAATTTTTAAGAAGAATATCTGTCTGAGCACCAACCCCACAACCAACCTCGATAAGCTGTTTTGCATTTTTGAAGTTAACGGTATCGTGGATATAGTGCTCCAGAAGGCGTGCCTGCCGATAGAGCCTAAACTGCTCTTTTTTAGAATAACCATGGAGATAGCCGGTTTTTTTTCTGTATGCCATTGGTGTTAACTAAATGAAAAACCAACAACCTCAAACTCTTTGATTCCCCCGGGGGTTGTGACTGTAACCACTTCCCCTTCAGTCTTCCCAATGAGGGCTCTGGCAATGGGCGAATTTATGGAGATACGTCCCTCTTGTGCGTTGGCCTCATCCACACCAACAATCTGATACTTTACGGTTTTTGTTTTAGAATTATTTGAATCTTCTAATGTGACAGTTGCTCCAAAAACAATTTTATCGCTCTTTATTGTGGCCGGATCAACAACATGAGCCCTTGCAAGCTTACTATTGATGTCCTGAATTCTGCCTTCTATGAAAGATTGCTTTTCTTTAGCTGCATCGTACTCAGCGTTCTCACTTAAATCACCGTGAGATCTTGCTTCTTCAATTGCTCTTATGACATTAGGCCTTTCCACAGACAATAATGTTTTAAGTTCCGTCTCTAATTTCTTTTTTCCTTGTACAGTCATAGGCACCAAATCTTCAGCCACAACGTCTCCTTGGGGTGTAATTTTCGAAGGCAGGAATATAGCATCGACTGAGACCTTTGGATAGTCTAAAAAACCCATTCCAAGCCCTCGGTTTGACTGGTTTTTTCAAAGATCTCTTGATTGACGCTGCTTATCCCATGGATCATATTAGGATGCATGCCGTAATCGAACTGATTCAAAAAAGCCAAAGTCTCGTTTTAAGCACCCACGCTCAACCCGATGGGGATGGGTTGGGTTGCCAGTACGCACTCTATTGGGCACTGAAAAAAATCGGTAAATCGGTGAGAATTATCAATGTTGATCCTCTCCCTAAGAAATATCAGTTTTTAGATCCCCACGGACTCCAGGAAGTGGCAGGGAAATTAAAGACACCCCTTGAAAATACAGATGCAATCCTCATTTTTGATACAAATGACCCAGAATTACTTCTAGATCTCTGG
>JBBQPV010000454.1:0-2119 GCA_038216925.1 Bdellovibrionia bacterium | reverse complement strand
GACGCCAATTGGAATGGAAATGTCATCCAAGCCGGCGGCACTATCGCATTTTAAATGTACTCCCCTTCTCGTTACCTGGTTGCAGATCTAAATAAAATTTATGAAATTATCCAAGGTCATCATTTTGCAACCCTCATTGTGGAAAACTCAGACGGCCTCGTCATAAGTCATTTACCCTTTATGTTAAATCTTTTAGCGGATACTCCTCCATTTCTTTCCGCCCACATGGCCAGAGCCAATCCACAATGGAAACAAATTGAGACCGCTCGAGACGTAACGGTAATTTTCCAAGGGCCCCACGGTTACGTGTCCCCGCAGTGGTATAGACCTGATCCAGAGAACGTCCCCACTTGGAATTATGTAGCCATTCATGTAACCGGAACATTCAAAATTGTTTCTGATCCCGAAAACATATTTACCGAAATGAAAAAGATGGTTTCTTTTTTTGAAGAGTCAAATGGCACAAACTGGAAACTCTCCGAACCTCCATCTAAAGAAATTCAAAAACTCTTATCCGGAATTACCGTCTTCCAAATTAATGAACTTAAATTTGAGGCAAAATTTAAACTCAGTCAAAACCAAATCCCGGTTAATCGCGACGAAGTTATTCGGCAACTTCTCCTTAAAAAAACTGAATCTTCGGTAAATCTAGCCCAAATTATGAAGTCCAACTCCTAATTTCTTCTTTACAACCACAAGCCTTACCTTACATACCATTGATTTCACACGCATTTTTTCAATTCAAATATTTATTTGATTTCTTTAAATAATCGTTTGACTTATTTAAACGTTTGTTTTATATTGGATGAAGTGAAAGGGGCAAGGAAGATGGTAAAGGGGAAAAAACGCTCGTCACACTCACGTCTCAATGGCCCGCCTCATGGTCGCCAGTCTCGGACCGAAACTAAACTTACTCAATCGGTCCAGGCTGGTGGCTCCCGCCTCCACTCTGAAGACCTCACCCGCGAATCTCTGCTCAAAGCAGCCAAGAAATTATTCTCACAAAAAGGTTATGATGGAACAAGCGTAAAAGAACTCTCTGATGAAGCTAAAGTTAATATCAGTTTAACCAGTTATCATTTCGGAGGTAAAGAAGGTCTGTATAGAAGCTGTCTGGAAAAATTTGGGACAGATTTACTGGCAGAAACTGAGCGTCTTCTCCGTCCCCCAGAAAGTCCAGACGAATTTAAACTCAGACTTCACATGTTCTCTGAGTTCATAGTAGATAAAATTATTACTGAACCAGAATTATCTCAAATTTCTTTTAGGGAATGTGACCTTGAAACGCCACTTGTTGAAGATATTTTCCAAACGTCGTTTATAGGAATTTTCAGAGCTATCATTTCATTTTTTGAGGTCAGTCAAAAGAAAGGCTTTGTGGAGCCTGAATTAGATCCCCATACTCTTGCGTCCCTGTTCTTTGGATCCCTCAGTCATTTTGCCAGAATGGACAAACTCAGCTTTAAATACTTTAAACGGACTATTCATGAGGAAAAAACAAAAAAGAAAGTTCTAAGTCATCTTTCAAAGATTTTCAGCGGGAAAACTATTTAGTTCCCCCATCCGTCAAACATGCGCTTGAAAAGATTCCTGGTATAAATGGGAAGACCCGCACCAATTCCAGTTGAACTATTTAACTTAGGACTTTCACCCATAAAAACTGCTCTTAAAGTAAAGTCTGCAAATCCTACATCTAAGTAGTGTTTCTTAATTCCAAGGACAAAGTAATTAACAATCAAAGTATGGTCCGCGTCTAAAGGATAATAGAGAGACACGATAGATCCAAACTTTGCAAACTCATTGATTTTTATTAAGCCTTGGAAATTAACGATGCGAGGTTGTGTGCGAAATATATTTAATGAATTGACGTTAGCGTTTACGGTTCCTGGGGCTAAATCAATGTAGTCGAATTCACTCTTGATAATTAACCGATCTACGATTTTTTCTGGAAGTAGTCCCTTACTTTTTAACCCATTAATTCTATCAGCCCAATCCGGTGGAAAAGGCACTACCGTCTCTAATCCAAATTTATTCTTGGAAGGTAATAAAGAGTGAGTGTTTTGAGGATCCAGAGCTCTCACCGTATCTATGTTGTGCAAGACCTGTTTAGTAAAAAAAG
>JBBQPV010000453.1:0-2122 GCA_038216925.1 Bdellovibrionia bacterium | reverse complement strand
CCATTTACGCGAGTTATGGAGTAAGACAGTGCTCCCACTTTAATAGGAGGCGCAGGTACGGGATCATTCGGTCCATTCATATTTATTTGAAAAGTAGTCCCAATGGGGGCATTGTTTTTTGTCAACCCGCAGATGTAAGGTGGGATTTCTAAAGATTTGAACGTAAACTCTTCAGCTAGTGCATTTGGTGCCAAAAAGTTACTGAGGGCTCCAACAAGGTAAATAACTTTAAATAACTTCATAACCACTCCCTTTTAAAATTAAACATCACTTTCTCATTCGATATAACCTAATGCAAAAGGGGCATGCCTGCCCCTAAGACGTCCTATTTGAGATGAGGCTGTTAGGAAAATGAGGTGGCTCAATCACCGAAATACACTGTCAAAACTTTTGACATCAATCAAACTCCGGTTTCACCTTGAATTAGAATAAACTTCTCATCGCGGAAAGTCTCGGTTTTCAGAATTTTCAGCTGGGCTCTCTTTAGAGAATTACCGATCTCGTCAAGTGTGTGAAAGTGCAAAACGTCTTTTGAGGTCAAGTTCTGTGTCCAGAGAGAATATGCACCCGGATTTGCGGTAATAATCAAAAACTGTCCCTTTGATTTTAAGACGCGGCCCATTTCATCAAAGGCTTTTTGCAAATCACTGAGAAGATGCACCAGCGCAACAGAAAACGCGGCATCAAAAGATTTATCTTCAAAAGGAAGAGTATAGGCATTTCCTAATAAAAATTTTCTGTTTTCACCGCCATATAACTTACCAGCTCGCTCTATCAAAAGCGGTGAAGGATCAATGCCCGCGTATTTACATGGGATCAGCGAGAGGGCGGCGGAACAAGCGCCTTGCCCACACCCGATTTCTAAGATTTCCGAACCGGATATTGTGTGAGCCCATGCTTTGAGTTTGGGATAAATATCCGTCTCCCTGATTTTAGCTGAACCACTTTCAATTAGGGACATCCAGTTCTTTGCGATTTCGGGATCATCGAAGGTTTTGTCATCCACAAAGGAACCGGTACCTTTAATTAATTTCCAACGCAGTGAACTTTTATATTATTCACTCTGATAACCGTATGATTGGGGGTGGTTACTAATCCGGACAATAATCCTTTTCTAATAACTGTTGAGCCTCCAAGTAAAACGCTGAGTTTTACGTTGCCCGAACCATTAAATTCCATTTCGTTTCCTTTGTTTTGCCATTTTCCAGTGCCATTGGTCACGGCAAATGCGGCAAATTGCATTCCGGGAATTCCTATTGGTTCATAATCTCCCATACTGAAATTACATCCGGACTGTTGAGTATTCCAATTGACGTGTATGTACACAGGATAATTTGTTCCACTCACAACCGGGTTGGCATCAACACATGTGAGATATTGAAAACCAGGTCCAAACTGCATAGATTGCGCCGAAGAAAAACTTCCCAAGAAAATAACAAATAAGAATATTGTAGATTTCATTTAATCCCCCTTAATTTATTTAGATATGCATAGGAACTACATTAAAAGATGAGGGTCAACTGAAAACCGTTGACTATTTACAAAAACGCTGGCAAAGTGATTTCAGATTTACAAATTTCTAACCAAAAAAGGAGGTAGTTATGATTCTAAAAACAAATGCAGCAAAAACTATCTCCTGTCCCAGTTCTCTATCCTAACGATACCGAAAACTTAAGACAGGCTTAATCATCGTTTAATGGAGAATTTTATGAAAAATGATTTTATTTCTATAACTATACGCATACGGGTTAAAGAACCTGATGTCAGACCATTGCATTGGCTGAAAAAATTTGCGTCAATGACATCTAGGCCCGAGCTTAAGAGAAAGCAGGGTCCCAACATGCCATTATTAAATGAGTATGAATGGAAACGTCCCAGGGCGGACCGGAGTGTGTGATGAAATTGACAACTAAATTTCTACTGTTGGGTATGACGATCGGTCTACTGGTGGGAATGTTTGTGGGCAAAAAATTTGCCACCCATGAGAAATCTATTTTTTCTCAAGCCGGCGCCGCTTGCGAACCTCAACCGCTGGCATCGCCGGCCGCAACTCCGGTAGCAGGTTTACCCGTCACGACCAATCAACCTCGCGGTGGAAGTGCGCCCGCGCAAAATTCTGTTG
>JBBQPV010000452.1:0-2171 GCA_038216925.1 Bdellovibrionia bacterium | reverse complement strand
AGAAGACTGGGGAATCAGTTACTTTTCAATGCCCCCTCAACTATGGAATGTTTCCCCACTTAGTAGAATTTTTAATGGCTACTCTAGAAGTCCTTCCTAAGTTCACAGGGAAATCCCCAGCACAAGTTCAAAGAAAAGATAATTCCATAACTGTAAGTTGGGAAACTGCTCAGACAGATTTATTTGGCGAGGAAGAAAGAGGAATTGTCCTTAATCCTAAACTAGTGGCTCAAATGTCCAAGCAATTAGAAGCCAGTGAGCACAAGATTGAAGAATTAAAATTACATAATCAAACACTTCAAACGCAAATCAAAGATCAAGTGAATGAGCAAGTCTACACTGAGAAGATGAAGAGTTTGGCCATACTCGCTAGCGGCGTTGCCCATGAAATAAATAATCCGCTCTCTTACGTCATGAGTAATTTAAGTCGGTTTAAAGAGTATTTAGGCAATATCCAGAATTTTACTCAGCAGATGAAATCACAAGACGCCGTTTCCAGTGATTTAAGAATGAAATTCGACATTGATTTTATTTTATCGGAAACGCCAGTCATGCTTGAGGAGAGTTTACAGGGTCTCCACCGGGTGAAAGAAATTGTCAAAGACCTATCTGTTCTGGCCCATCCAGAGCAAGGACGACAAGAGCAAAAGGCTGAGACAGATCTCAATGGCCTTATTGAAAGTTCTCTGAAAGTTTTTTCTGAAAATATAAGAGAGCGTATACACGTAAAAAAGAACCTGGACCTTGATGAAAGTGTAGAAATTTATCCAGTTCGCATGAGTCAGGTTTTCACCAATCTTTTAAGTAACGCTATCCAGTCCATTGGAGACAAGGGAACTATTGAAATCACCACCTGGAAAGATCCACAGTTTGCATTTGTGGAAATTGCTGATTCTGGGCACGGAATGGATGAAGACACACTCAACAAAATTTTTACTCCGTTTTTTACCACTAAGCCTGCGGGTAGGGGCACTGGACTGGGGTTAAGTATTGCGCAAAGTATTGTAGAAATGCACAGGGGACATATAAACGTGAAGAGCATCGCTGGGAAGGGGAGTTCATTTACTATTCAACTTCCTAGAGGAGAATTAAATGCCTAAAATTCAAAACATCAAAGCCAGAGAAATTCTAGATAGTAGGGGAAATCCAACCGTTGAAGTGGACGTCTTCTTAGATGATGGAGCCATGGGAAGGGCCGCAGTGCCTTCAGGTGCATCAACGGGTGCCCATGAGGCAATAGAGTTAAGGGACAAAGACCTCAAGCGCTACCAGGGAAAAGGTGTACGCAAAGCTGTGGACAACGTCACGTCGAAAATTTTTCCCGCAGTAAAAGGCATGGATGCAAATGACCAGCGTGCATTGGATATGGCTATGATTAAACTTGATGGTACCCCAAACAAAAGCGAACTTGGTGCAAACGCCATTCTTGGAGTGAGCCTTGCCCTGTGTAAGGCCAATGCGGTCTCTCAAAAAAAATCATTATTTCAAACCATAATGCAAAAAAAAGAATTTAGACTGCCAGTTCCGCTGATGAATATTATCAATGGCGGCGCTCACGCAGACAATGGATTAAATATTCAAGAGTTTATGATTGTGCCAGTGTGTGGCGGAAAATTCTCTGAAGCACTGAGGGCAGGTGCCGAAGTTTTTCACACATTAAAAAGTATTTTAAATAAAAAAGGTTTATCCACTGGTGTAGGAGATGAGGGCGGATTTGCTCCCGTATTAAAATCAAACTTAGAAGCCTTAGAGCTAGCTGCTGAAGCCATTGAAAAAGCAGGATATAAGTTAGGTGTGGATATTATGCTAGCTTTAGACGTAGCCGCCACAGAGCTTTATGATTCAAAAACCAAATTATATAAGTGGGAAAATCGCAATATAGACGCCTCTGAAATGACCCTCATTTATAATTCCTGGTCCAAAAATTTCCCATTGATAAGTGTGGAAGACGGTCTTGCCGAAGATGATTGGGCTGGTTGGAAACATCTCACACAAGAAATGGGAAAAAATGTTCAATTGGTTGGAGACGATCTTTTTGTAACAAATCCTGAGCGGATTTCTCGGGGAATAAAAGACGGTGTGGCCAATGCAGTCCTTATCAAAGTAAACCAAATTGGAACACTCACTGAAACATTAGATGGCATTCAAATGGCAAATAGAGCAGGGTATAC
>JBBQPV010000451.1:0-2176 GCA_038216925.1 Bdellovibrionia bacterium | reverse complement strand
TTTACTGAACACCAAAGCCCTCGGATATAAAAAAAATGGCAAGGAGCTTTCCGTTGAGATTCAAACCGAAAAAGGAAAAGAAACTTTAAGCTGCGATAAAATCCTAGTGACCGTAGGGAGAAAGCCAAACAGTGATCAACTAGGCTTGGCAAAAGTAGGAATTAAAATAGATCCAAAAGGCTTCATCCAAGTAGACAAACAGCTTCGCACCAGCATTTCTCATATTTTTGCCATTGGTGATATTGCCGGTCAACCCATGCTGGCCCATAAAGCGAGCAGAGAGGGCATCATTGCTGCGGAAGTTATCTCCGGACATAATGTTGTGATGGACGTCAAAGTTATACCCGCCGTGATTTTCACAGATCCAGAAATTGCTAGCGCAGGGATGACAACGGAAGAAGCACAGAAAGCCGGAATTGAAACTGTAGTGGGACAATTTCCTTACGCCGCAAACGGCCGCGCACTTTCTGTGAATGAAGGTGAAGGGTTTATAAAAATAATCGCCAATAAGAAAAATAAAATTGTTGTTGGAGTTCATATTGTTGGATATGAGGCTAGTAACCTTATTTCTGAAGCCGCTCTTGCCATAGAAATGGCTGCAACAATTGATGACATCGCTGGGACTATTCATCCCCATCCTACGCTCCCTGAAATGATGATGGAAGCAGCAGAGGTGGCTATGGGTCAACCTATTCACATCTTTGTCAGACCTGAACGTGAACGCCCTCCAAGACCAGTAGTAAAAAATATTTAAGGAATTAAAATGAATATTGAAGTGAAAGATCTTGGGCTTATTGATTATGCCGCAGCACTCTCACTTCAACAGGAAGCCGTAGAAAATCAGCGAGAAACGGTTTTTGTTTGCGAGCACCCGGCCGTGATTACTGTTGGAAGGGGCAAAGAAGCCCACCTTGATGTTTTGACAAAAACCTTTCCCATTGAAGAAGTAGAACGGGGCGGGCGGGCGACTTTGCACATGCCTGGACAAGTGGTGATGTACCCCATTATTAATTTAAAAAAACACGGCCTTGACCAAGTCAAATTTCTGAGGCTACTTGAACAAACCCTTCTCCTGACACTTTCAGATTTCAGAATCACGGCTCACACCATTGAAAAAGAAACCGGTGTGTGGGTTGAGCAAGAAAGAAAAATTGCAAGCCTGGGTATTGCCGTGAGAAATGAAATGAGTTTTCACGGTTTGGCATTAAATGTATCTTGTGATCTCGCGCTATTTCAAAATTTGAAACCTTGCGGGTTTAGTCCAGATGTGATGACTTCCATGATGAAAGAACTTCCAGAAAAGTATCGCGTCACTTGGAAACTCACCGGGAAATCGTTGATGGAGAGAGTGCGTCGCCGGGTGCCGGAAGTTTTTCTAGAAATCTTAGGAGAGGCGAGCCTGTATTATCATGAAAAGTAAAATGATTTTGTCTTCAGTTTTTAATATTTTTCTCTATTCCCTCAGTGGATTTGCGGCACCCTATATTTTTAGAAATTTTGCAGACCGCCGGATGGCAGGAATCATTGCGGGGATGCTCTTCATGATGGCAGCTCTCAGAGGCGTGCGACTGTCCTTGGAACGCCCCTATGCAAAGTGGACACTGAAGTTTTTTGGTGGATTATTTTTAATTGAGTTATGTTTTTGGTTGTGGCGAATTATATTTCCTGGACCCAGCGACGCCGTCAGGATTTTACATCCTATCATGTCTGGGCTCTACGTTATTTCGGTGGGAATTCTTATTTATTCTGAAATGAAGTGGATGAGGAAAAACTAAAACCCTATTTCTTCTCAATATTGATCGCGAACTTTTTAACACCGGCATTCTTGATCACATCAATAACACCAATGACTGTTCCGTGGGGAGTGTCTTTGTCAGCACTGATCATCGCCTGGACGTCTGGCTTTGAGGCTACCAATTGCGCGGCTATATCTTTTAACTGAATTTCTAATACTTTTTTTCCATTTGCATATATGTCACCGGTTTTTTAAATAGTAATGGCAAGCTCCCCCGCGGAACTTTGATCTGAACTTGAAGCTTTTGGAAGATTAACATTAATGGACGGCTTCATGATCATCGGAGTTGTCACCATAAAAATAATCAAAAGCACTAAGCAAACGTCTACAAGAGGTGTGACGTTTATTCCAGTTATTGGCTCATCATCTTGATTTTGCGAT
>JBBQPV010000450.1:0-2191 GCA_038216925.1 Bdellovibrionia bacterium | reverse complement strand
CTGCACTTTATCAAATTAGAAATCATCTGACTTCCCATACAGTTATTTTATTAGATGACAGCCATCGAGCCTATGAACAACAGGCCATAGTAAATTGGGGAAACTACTGGAAGAGCTTACGTTTAACTAGTTTTGGAACCGACGAACCTATTTCTGTGATTCAAATTGAAAATCCCAGTGCGATAAGTGAAGAGCCTTGGAATGTGACCATTAATTTAAAAAGTTATTTTAGCTCTGGACGTCGGCTCTTCTACATTGCCATGCATAAGCTGAAAGGCAATGAGTACCGATTATAGTCTCCACACAGAAAATCCATGGGATTTCAATTTAACCTGATCAAATTTTGATTTTATATCCATAAACGGCGCGCCAGATTTTGTTATGCTCACCAATCGATTTAAATCTATTTCTAATATTTCTCGATGAGATACAGCGGCTATAACAGCGTCTATATTTTTCAATTTGTTCCAATCTACTAACTTAACACCGTACTCCTCACTGGCTTCAGCAGCCTTGGCCACCGGATCCCACACCTGAACATGGGCTCCGTGCTTTTCTAGCTCTTTGATCACATCCACCACTTTAGAATTTCTAAGGTCACTGATGTTTTCTTTAAATGTAATTCCCATGACTAAAACATTTGCGTCCTGAATGTCTCTTCCGGCTTTTTTCAATTCGTGGATTGTTTCTTGAGCTACATAGGCTCCCATGGAATCGTTTATTCTTCTCCCAGCCAGAATAACCTGGGAATCGTACCCGATCATTTTTGCTTTATGGGTGAGATAGTAAGGATCTACACCAATGCAGTGACCACCAACCAGGCCGGGGGTAAATTTTAAAAAATTCCATTTTGTGCCAGCGGCCTTCAGAACTTCTTCAGTGTCCAAGCCGAGCTTGCCGAAAATAATAGCCAGTTCATTCATCAAAGCGATGTTTAAATCTCTTTGTGTGTTCTCAATAACCTTTGCGGCCTCCGCTACTTTTATAGAACTGACTTTATGGACTCCAGCTTTAACCACTTGACCATAAAGCCAAGCTACTTTTTCCAAGGCCTCACTATCTTGTCCCGCAACCACTTTTATTATTTTTTCCAAAGTGTGTTCTTTATCACCTGGATTAATTCTCTCCGGAGAATACCCAATTTTAAAATCCATCCCACATTTAAGCTTAGAATATTTTTCTAATATTGGGGCACAAATTTCTTCAGTGGCTCCAGGATAAACAGTAGATTCATAAATCACCATTGCACCGCGCTTTAGGTTTTCTCCTACCGTTTGGCTGGACCTTTCAAGAGCGGAGAAGTCTGGTTCACACTTGGAATTGACAGGCGTCGGAACAGCAACCACAACAAAATTAGCATTGCGTATTTCTTTTGGATCAGTGGTGTACTTGATATTTTCCGCCGCTTCAAATTCTGCTTTGGTCATCTCTCCAGTGGGATCAATCTTGTCCTGATAGGCTTTAATTTTATCCACAGAAAGATCATAACCAATGGTCTTTAATTTTTTTCCAAATGCAAGAGCTAAGGGAAGTCCCACATAACCTAAACCCACAACAGCTACAGTGGGCGCGCTCATTTGAAATCGCCTTTGAGAAGTCTCAATTCAAATTGCTCTCTATTAAATTTTGCCACTGTGTCTAAGATGAGCCCTATGGTGAGAAAAAGTAGGCTCATAATAATAAGTCCCGTAGCCAAAATAGCAGAGGGAAATCTTGGAACTAAGTGGGTATGCCAAAATTCGATAATAACGGGAACACCAGCCACTAGACTTGCGGCAGCAAAAAATAGACTCAAGATAGAAAAGAATATGAGGGGTCTGTAATCTTTAAAGATCCAAAAAATTAATTTTAATATTCTAAGGCCATCCTTGACAGTATTTAATTTTGATTCGCTACCTTCAGGGCGTTTCCTGTACTGAATGGGGACTTCCACGATAGAAAATCTTTTGTCCACAGCCTGCAAAGACATTTCGGTTTCAATTTCAAAACCTTCCGTTAAAATAGGAAAATTTTTGACAAATTTCCGAGACATCACCCGATACCCACTCATTATATCTTTTAGTTGAGAGCGAAATAACAAATTAATTAATCCTCTCACTAGATTATTTCCAAAATCATGAAAAGCTCGGTGGTTTTGTTCTCTATAAACAGAATCAGCATGACGATTCCCGACGCAAAGATCCACCGCACC
>JBBQPV010000449.1:0-2200 GCA_038216925.1 Bdellovibrionia bacterium | reverse complement strand
CAATATTGATGCAGACACCGGGCGGCTTGCGTCCACGAAGACAAAAAAAGCCGTACGAGAAGCATTTAGAGAAGGGGCAGAACCAACAAGCAATAGCGATGCTAGCCCCAACGAAGAGAAAAATTTCTTTAAGGAGGATTTGTCTGATTGAAAGAAATCATTCTCTCCGGAGTAAAACAGAATAATCTTAAAGATATTACCGTAAGAATTCCCCTCGGATCTTTCACCGTAATCTGTGGTCCGTCAGGGTCCGGGAAATCGTCTCTAGCTTTTGAAACTCTCTATGCTGAAGGACAAAGAAGATATATTGAGAGTCTTTCTACATACGCTCGGCAATTTCTTAATAAGGCGCCCAAGCCAGATGTAGACTTCATTCAAAATATACCTCCAGCTATCGCCATAGAACAAAAAAATCACGTCAAAAATTCTCGCTCTACCGTGGGAAGCACAACTGAAGTGATTGATTATCTCCGATTACTTTATGAGAAAATTGGAATTCCACTTTGCCCCAATGGCCACGGAATAATCAGAAAAGACAATGCAACCGATGCCGCCACCAGGGCAATTGCGGAACTTCCGGAGTCCAGGGCATACCTCCTAGTTCCTGTGTATGAAAAAACCCGCGTAGTGACGGGTGTTAAGCTTTTACATTTAATTTTGCGAGAAGGATTTGTCAGAATTATTAAAGCTGGTTCTGATGAAGTAATTGAACTCACTCAGAAATCAAAATTACCAACCGGTGATTTTTTTGTAGTTATCGATAGATTGATTGTCAATGAACCATCCCGAGGACGAATAGTTGATTCTTTTGCCCAAGCCTATGCGATGAGCTTAAAGTTTAATCAAGGCCTCGGCGGAGGGCATGTTTATCTCAGGACAGTGGATGGGAAACAACTTCGATTTACAGAAGAAAATACTTGTTCGGTTTGTGACTACAGTCTTCCCGCTATTAATTCTAGGCTGTTTAGTTTTTCTAGTCCGTACGGCGCCTGCCCTACATGCAGTGGCTTTGGAAATATTCTTAAGATAGATGAAAATAAAGTTATTCCAAACGGAAAACTCACGCTGCAACAACACTGCATTGAACCTTTCCGCATGCCATCTACCAGAAAAAAATATAAAAACTTAGTGGATGTGGCTAAGAAAAGTAAACTCCCCTTAGATGTGCCGTGGGATGATTTAAAACCAGCCCATAAAAAACAGGTTTTTGATTTGGTTTTAGATTACTTTGAGGATCTGGAACAAAAAAAATATAAAATGCATGTGCGTATTTTTCTCGCGCGCTATAAAAGTCCGTTTTTGTGTGAGACTTGTAATGGAACAAGACTCCGCCCTGAAGCTCGGCAAGTCTTTGTGCAGAATCTTCCCATCACAGATGTTTCCCGCCTTACGTTGAGAGATTTGGAAAGTTTTTTAAAATCTATCTCCCTCACTAAGTATCAAGCAGAAGTGTCCACTGAGGTTTTAAAACAAATTATTTCTCGGGTCAGTTTTCTCATTGAAGTCGGAGTTGATTATTTGACTCTTGATCGGCAAACCAGGACCCTCTCTGGTGGCGAGTATCAAAGAATTAATCTTGCCAATCAATTGGGCATGGGGCTTTCTCAAACACTTTACGTCTTGGATGAACCCACTGTGGGACTTCATCCCCGAGACAACGACCGCTTAATTAGTATTTTAAAAAAACTCAGAGGTCTTGGGAATACTTTGGTCATCGTAGAACATGACAGAGATGTCATCGAGCAAAGCAGTCATGTGATTGAAATGGGGCCTGGCTCCGGACACTTGGGTGGAGAAATTCTTCTTTCCACTACAACTTCGGAATTCTTAAAAGATACTAAATCTTTAACGGCAAGTTATTTGCGCCCAACCCGGCAGTGGGTTCCCGATAAAGAGAACCGCCCCATGGCCATTGAAAATTTTAAATACAAAATTGAATTGACCGGGTGCAGGGGAAATAATTTAAAAAATCTTGATGTGACATTTCCCCTGAATCGACTTGTTTGCATCACCGGGGTTAGCGGAAGCGGGAAGTCGACTTTAATTGTAGACACCCTTTATCCGGCCCTTGCCAGAAATTTAAATTTAGAGTTTGAACCTGCGTGTGAATATAAAAAAATCACGGGTTACGAATATATTAAGAACGTCATGCTTATTGATCAACGTGCCATTGGAAAAAGTTCCCGAAGTAATCCTGTCA
>JBBQPV010000448.1:0-2212 GCA_038216925.1 Bdellovibrionia bacterium | reverse complement strand
ACCTCAAATAAATACGGCCCTTGTGATAGAAATTGATTCTTTAGGATGGGAAGCTTTCTTACCAAAAGACAAAATACAGGCGGCTCACGCTCTAGTGAAAAATCATTTAGCTTGGCACATTAAAGACGAGCATTTTATAAGTGCGGGAAAAAAGCATTTACTTCTGCAATGGATGAGACGCCACTTTGAATCTAAGGAGACTTTAACAATAGATGATGCGCGAGATTTTTTTAAAACGGGACGGAAAACCTTTATCAGTATTTTAGAATTCTGTGATCGTCATTACTGGACTTTCAGAAAGGATGGCGCAAGAAAAAGGTTTAAGTTGCCATCAAGTGAACGTGAAGATGAAACACTTCCTGCCCCCCACCCCGCCCAGTATTAATTTGGGTTTTGTATCCTGATTGCGCAAAGCCTTCATTTTCTGACACTTGTTTTATAGCGGCATAGAGATCAGACATAACGGCCATTTCCTGCGGCGGAATATGGGCGAGACTGTCGTAGTGAACTTTGGGAATGAAAAGATAATGGACCCTCATCTTTGGGTTCAGATCTTTAAATGCCAAGATTTTTTCATTCTCAAAAACAATACCGCTAGCAATCTTTTTATCCACTATTTTGCAGAATATGCAGTCAGCGTTTTTCATAATTTTAAGTTCCATTTTGAGACTTTACGCAGTCTAGTTCCAATGTTGAACCATTGTTGCGGCGCAGAATTCTCCTGTACTCATGTTAGATTGTTTTCCAACCATGTAAATCTTGGCATATGGGTTGCTCTATGTAAAGTCAACAAGGAGAGACACTATGTCCAAAAAAATATTTTTATTAATTTATGTTGCCGCAGTTCTCATTTTTTCCAGCATGGTCGCCCGTGCCTCTACCTCTCAGCCATTGAGCGTTGAAAAAGTACAGATCAAACAAGACCAAGGAATTTTAACTCTCTCGGGACATACCCCCACACCATGCGAAATCAAACCTTCTATTTCCGTGGTGAGAATTGATAACCAACTAAAAGCTATATATTTAGATGTTGTTGCTACCCGCGTTGCCGAAGTTTGCAATGATAATCTGGGCCCTGCATTTCAAATTGCCTATGATCTTAAGAATCTAGATTTGATTCCTGAACTTGAGTATCTCCTGATCATTGATGGTTCTAGCGCTTCATCACAGCGACTTGCCTATGTCCCCAAGCGACGGGACGGTAGTTCCATAGCTCCCAGATTTGAACAAAGAACGGTCGTAGGATTAATGACCGAATCTAAAAGCAAGGATGGATCTCTAGAGTTACAAAAGAATGATGCAACTTTGAAAGTTTTTTCTCCAACAATGAATTTGAAAAGTTTTGTGAATCAGAATGTGTGGATCAAAGGGTACGTAGTCGATATGCCTAATCTTGATCCTATGAGCGGCAGTGAAAAAACAAACACTGCTGTGGTTCCCGTGCTTGTGAGCGCAATTTTAAACTAAGCTCGCTGAAAGGCACACTCTAGTCCTCTTCCCTGAGAAGAGCAGAATATCTCCCTATTCTGCTCTTTTTTTTGCCGTAACTATTCTTTCACTCTTTGAATTTTTGCGCCTAGAGACCTCAGCTTAATTTCTAAGCCTTCATACCCTCGGTCTAAATGATAAATTCGATTGACCTTTGTTTTTCCACTGGCCACTAATCCCGCTAAAACTAAAGATGCGCTTGCACGCAGGTCTGTGGCCATGACCGGTGCCCCAGTCAAACCCTTGGGCCTTCCACGAATCACCGCCACCCGAGATTTTGGTAAAATATCTGCACCTAATCGCGCAAGTTCAGTGACGTGCATAAATCTGTTTTCAAAAATAGTTTCAGAAATAATACTTGTTCCTTTTGCGAGACTCATAAGAGCCATGAACTGTGCCTGTAAGTCAGTAGCAAATCCTGGGTAAGGAGCCGTGACAACGTCCACACCTTTCCAACTTGCGGCAGGAAATACTTTTACCCCTAATTTAGATTTTTCAATTCTAAATCCGGATTCCTGAAGTTTTTCTAGAAGTGCTTCAATGAGAACTGGATCAAAACCAACCACTTCAACTTCGCCGCCGGTGATCGCGCCGGCAATAACCAATGTACCTGCTTCAATTCTGTCTGGCATGACTTCATGTTCTGCCGCCGTCAAATTCTTTACTCCACGTATAGTAATTATACTTGTGCCATCTCCTGACATTTGGGCGCCCATTTTTCTGA
>JBBQPV010000447.1:0-2221 GCA_038216925.1 Bdellovibrionia bacterium | reverse complement strand
CAAATCATTGACCTTGGCTCCGGAAATGCCAGCGATTTTGAAATAGCGATCGATGGCGGTTCTAATGTTTCGAATCAGAAGTGGGCGGCCGGTTTTAGTGATGAAAAGGGCGTCAGAAGTGACTTTGGGACGAATGGCAAGATAGTTGTCCAATGCTTGTTTAGCGGACTTATTCATCGGAACGTCTCTTTCGGGGTGACCTTCAAAAGCCGGAATTTTCATAAAGTGTTCGCTGACGGAACTTACTTGAAGAGCAGCGAGTTCACCAATTCTCATTCCGGTTTGAAGAAGAATTTCAATCACGGCTGAGATTCGAGTGTCATCGCGGGCGGCGTCGCGAAGGGCACGATATTCCATCCGGGTCAAAATTCTTGGTGCTTTGGAATCAAATTTTGGGTGAGTGATGCTGGAAGCGACGTTGTTGTCGATGAATTTGTTTTGAGCAAGGAAGCGATAGAAGGTTTTAATGGAGTTAATTTTCCGGGAGATTGATTTTGGAGTGTAGTTTTGAGTGTGGAGGAGAGCCAAAAAGTTGTTTAAATCGTCAACTGACACTTGTGAAATGTTTGACCTGCCGGCCTTTTTGACATATTCTAGAAGCTGGGCAATGTCTTTTTTATAGGCGATGACTGTCGCACTGGCTTTGTGGGCGGACTTTAAGAAGTCAACAAACTTATCTAGATAGTCATTAAGCTCCATTTGGCCCATAATACCATTCATAAGGCTGGATTGCAAGCACGGAAAAGATTGTTGGACTGCTTTAATTGATAACTTGTAGGGTCAAAAACTATGGATAAATGGAGAATTATCAGACCAATAATTATTGTGGTGTGTACTTATTTAATTATTACGACTCTTCAGGGAACAGTCGAGCTGCTTAAAGCCGGGGATAAGGTGACGAGAAGGGAAAATGATTTGGTAGCTTTGCAAAAAGAACAACAGCAGTTAATTGTTCGGAAGAAACAGGCTGAGTCACAAGACTATTTGGATGAGACAGCATATGGAAAGTTGGGACTGTCGAAACCTGGAGAAGAAGTAATCATTATTCCACAAGAACTTTTGGCTGATCACACTCCGGTTGTCGTTTCGAATAATGAGCCGAATTGGAAGAAGTGGGCGGGACTTTTGTTTTAATGGTATGTGCTAGAGGAGAGATTCGGACTCTCGACCCGTCGCTTAAATTTTTTGAAAAATGTTGTGCCAAGGGTGGGATTCGGACCCACGACCCCATGCTTATGAAGCATGTGCATCTACCACTGAGCTACCCTGGCAATTGAAAAAAAGTTAGTTGTTGGAATGGCGAAACGTACACTCCATGTAAGACCTTATTTTAGCATAGTGAGGTCGCTGTTACGGTCTCCTGACTTAAAATTTGCATCTTGTTGGCCTCGTGTCATAATAGGCCAATATCACACTCGGCTAAGTTGGCCATGTCGCAGTTCCTTGTGCATTCTCTGCATTCGATTTGCTTTTGCCTGGCCCTATTCTTCATCTCATTTAGGGCGCCGTCAGTTGCAGGTTTGTCGCCTCGGAACGATTGGTCTAATTCTGTTTGGTATTTTTCGCAGCGAGTGATTAATCTAAATGAATAAAGACGACTCATGAGAGGATTTTATTTGAAAACTGTCTTTAAAGCAAAAAGAGCTATGAAAATTTAAATTAAAAGTAGTAGAGGTTTAAGGAGGTAGGGGTTATTTTGGAGTTACCACGCTCCAATAAAGTTTTCTCTGGCAAGATCTTCGCTTTCTTGTCTATTTAATCTATCCTGGGTAGTTTCTGGAATAAGTTTGTCTAATTCGCCGACAGTAATACTACCTCGAGTTTTTAGTATATAGTTAACTTGCGCTTCTCCAACTTTTCTTGCAGTAAGTTGTGCCTCGTAATTTTCGGGGTTAAGTTTAGACCAGAGATTTCCTGGAAATAATTCTCGTCCAATGACTGGCATAAAGATATGTCTACTCTGGTGGTGAAATACAAATGGACTTCTGAGAGCCTCCAAATTATTTTGTTGCGGGGGAGTGAAGGAAATCAAAAACTATTTTCTGTACACTTCGTCGTGAGCTCCCAAATCAAAGAAATAGGCTTCGCCATTTTCCAGGATGTAAAGTATGCGAATGCTTTTATCTATGGAAATGCTCCAATATTCGCCAAGGTTTCCTGTTAGTTTGTGAGTCCTAAGAGAGGGGTGTTGGTGGTTTTGCTTGAAGATAGACCGCTGCTT
>JBBQPV010000446.1:0-2223 GCA_038216925.1 Bdellovibrionia bacterium | reverse complement strand
ATTCGTGGTAGGGGAGCCAGGGATGTTTTGCATGAAAGTGTCCTTCAACGGCATACTTGGCCCAGTCATCTAATTCTTCATTAATATATTCTTTTGCCTTTTTGGGCTGAAGTCCTAAAGAGTGTCCTGCAAAATAGAGTGCATCAGTGCCATCTGCTTTTTTAGGAAAGTGAAACTGAGATCTGAAAGTTTTGAGGGGATCGGCATTGTCTTGATCCTGAGCGTATTTCAAGGTTTTTTCAAACATCATGATTTATTCCCAGCCACTGAAGTGCGTTTCTGAAAAGAAGTTTTTCTTTTAAGTCATTAGAAAAACTTGTCTCATTTTCAATCAACCGTCCCGGCTGCTCTTCTCCCAAAGGAAACGGGTAATCACTTCCTAAAATAACCGAATTCTCGCCAAATAATTTTACAATCTGTTTTAAGACCTCAGAGTCATGAACCAGACTATCTACATAAAATTTACCTAAATATGATTTTGGCGATTTTTTGTTATCTATTGCTACCAAATCTGGTCTGACTTGAAATCCGTGATCAATTCTTCCCAGAGTTTGAGCAAAACTTCCGCCTCCGTGAGCAAAGGCAATTCTAAGGCTAGGATGAGCCTCTATGGTTCCGGAAAAAATCAAAGAACAAATCGCTCGGCTCATTTCCGCAGGCATACCCACAAGCCATGGAAGCCAATACTTTTCCATTTGTTTTTCACCCATCATGTCCCATGGATGAATAAAAACTGCGGCACTAAGCTTTTCGCACTCAGAAAAAAAAGGCCTAAACTTCTCATCCCCAAGATTTTCTCCATTTACATTACTTCCAATTTGAACGCCGCTTAGTTTCAGGTCTTTCCTGATCCTGTGTAATTCACGGATGGCCAATTCTGGATCTTGCAGGGGTACTGTTCCCAATCCAGAAAATCGATGGGGATTCTTATTCACGGATGATGCGATATCGTTATTCAGGTATTTTGCCACTTCCAGTGTATCTTTTGGTTTGGCCCAATAAGAAAACATAATGGGAACGGTGGAGAGAACTTGTCTGGAAATATTTAAGCTGTCACATTCATGTAATCGGTCATCAACGTCATAGCAATTGCTTTTGATCTCTCTAAACTCTTGGCCGTCATCTCTGACCATTTTTGCGGTACACTTTGACGTATGCCGAAGGCCAATAAACCCCCCATATCCAAATAATTTATTAAACGCTGGAATTTCTTTTGGAAGAATATGGGTGTGAATGTCTATTTTTGAAATCGTCATTGGTTTTTTTTTGCCCTTGCTCCACATTTTTTACACGTCGAGTTTTCCGTCATATTGTAAAATCGATCAAAAATGGGAGGAAATTGGGTGACTATGTCCGTAAGGTGAAAGGATTCTTCGTACAGCTCACTATCACAATTCTCACAAAACCAAACTAGGCTGTCGATTTCTTCAGCCCGCCGTTTTCTTTCTATGACAAGACCTACAGTTCCGGCGGGCCTTTGCGGTGAATGGGGTACATTGGGGGGAAGTAAAAAGATTTCTCCCTCACGGATTATAAAGTCTTCTGTTTTGCCATTTTGCCGGAGCTTCAAATTTATATCTCCCTCGACTTGATAGAAAAATTCCTCACCTTGATTGACGTGAAAATCTGATCTGGAATTGGGGCCGCCCACCACGGTGACAATAAAATCCGTATCTTGCCAAATTTGCTGGTTGCCGACTGGCGGTTTCAATAGATCTCGGTGCTCTTCAATCCATTTTTTGAAATTAAGAGGTTTCAACTCTTTTTACCCCCAATTAATGCAATACATTTTAATTCAATGGCAATGGGAGTGGGTAAACTTAAGACTTCCACGGTTGTGCGGCATGGCTGGTTTACCGTAAAAAATTCTGCGTAAATTTTATTGTAAATTTTAAAATCATTTTTCATGTCAGTCAGAAAAACGGTGACGTCGATTAAATTCTCTAAAGACGATCCTGCGTCTTCTAAAATCATTTTTACATTTTGAAAAACACTTCTGCATTGAATTTCAATGTCATGGGAAATCACTTCCCCGTTTTTACCCAAAGTCACACCAGGGATCTCTGTAGTTCCACTTTGTCTTGGCCCAACCCCGGAAAGAAACAAAAATTCACCCACTTGTTTAGCATGGGGATAAGGGCCAACGGGCAACGGTGCTCTCTTAGAATTAAAATTCTTCACATCTTCACACATACGGTTTTGATGTCTGAAAAAAATCTGAGG
>JBBQPV010000445.1:0-2229 GCA_038216925.1 Bdellovibrionia bacterium | reverse complement strand
CACGAGCCTACTCCTATTATAAATTGAAAAAAACCCGAGAGTGGCCGGCTCTGTATGAACTAGCAAAATCTCTTACCGATAAGCGCTTGGAACAAATAGATTTAGCTCGGTATCTTTGGATAAATAATGCCACTTTAGATTTACCGGTTGATCTTCCACCAGAGTTTTCAGTGTTTGAATTTGTGGAGAGCCAGGTGCAGGGGACCGAATTCGTAGAATTTATTAAGCGAAGACCAACGCTTTAATCAGTGTTCTTTTTTCCAGTTTCTCAGCAATTTCTTTTAATTTCTGCGGCGGTGCTTGTTTAAGTCCAGAAAGGGGAGGAATGCGGTCCAGTCCGTAAATATGAACGAGTTTAGGTTTGATCATTCCTACTACTTCAATCCAATCATCAACTTCAGAATTTACTGTATTATCAATGGCTCCTTGGACAAAAAACGATTGCAAAATGACATCTTTAAGTTTTTTTGATCCTTGGATTAATTTTGCAATGGTCATCCGCACAAGAGGTTCGTCTATTCGAGTCAGCATTTCATCATTGCCAGCATCCAACTTGATCATTCTGTCATCTAATTGGTTTAGACCTTTTACCACTTTAGGATTATTGAGCGTAGAGCCGTTGGTGAGAATTCCAACTTTAGTTTCTGGGACAAGCTCGTTTCTCACCTCTATTACTTTTTGTACGGCTTCAACAAAATCAGGATAGAGAGTGGGCTCCCCATTTCCGACAATTGAAAGCGAATCGAGCTGCACTCCCTCTTTTGTAAGAGTCACGATATGCTTTCTCAGTGCCTCATCCAGTTGCTGAAGAGTGGGAAATACGGCGGCTTCTTTCATTTGAGACATTTTCAACTTAGTGAAACCAAGCTCACAGTATGGGCAGTTGTAGCTGCAAATTTTTTCCCCACTACCTAAGAGATTTATCCCTAGACTAACGCCCAGACGTCGACTCTTAATCGGGCCATAGGTCAGCGTCCAACTTTCCGTCAGCTCTTTGAGATCTTCGTATTCTGAACTTTTCTTTGGAAATTCCATATTGAAACGTTGCGTCTGGTATTTTACTTAGCAATTTCTCCTGTTAATCAATATACTGTGAATATGCGTTTTGTGAAATAAAAACATCTTGTAAGTGAAAGAGGAGGCTTCTTTTATGCAACGTTTACTATTAATAGTGAGTTTAATGTTATTGCCTACGCTAGGTTTTGCAGCCAGCGAAGGTGGCAGTCATAAGTTTGAGGTTTTTGGTGTGTACGGCCTGGGTATTATTAATCCCAGTGACGTCAATAATATTCAAAAACAATTTGTTCCAAAGCCAAGTGATATTTCCAGCAGCACGGTTTTTGGCGGCGGCGCTGGGATCATGTTGAGTCCTAAGTTTCATTTTCGCGCGACCTACGAAGTAGTTAACGCGAAGAATTTAAACAGCGGATCAGGAATTGAATTAAACAGTAATTTTATTTTTGGCGATATTAACTATATGTTGATTCATACCGGTTCAATGTATGTATACGTAGGCGCGGGCGTTGGATACCCCACTTATTCCCATGCTACGACAAACATTCTTGGCGTTAAGAGTGAATTTGACGCTGATAAAACCGTTGGGTTTGAGGGGCAAGGCGGTTTAGGATTCATGCTTGGTCGTCACGTTTCTTTGTTTTTCCAGGGCGGTTATCAATCTTTGGTTTCAGGAGATGTTAAGACCAGTGCTGGAGTAGCTTTGACCACTCCCACAGGAACAAAAGCAAAAATTGATCTAAGCGGATTTGTAGGATTAGCTGGTTTATCATTAATGTTCTAAAAATTATAAGGGCTGAATTGTGAGAAGCTTCCTCAAAATATTAAAAACAATTCGGCCCTTTTCTTTTCTTCTTATTCTGATTCTTTCTACCCATTCCCTTGCCGCCCAAAAAAGTCATCGATTTTCTGGATTTCCTGATGGTACTAAGGGGCTTGGCCTTCTTTTGGGTGAGCCTTCAGTTATTAGGTACACGATTTTTACTGGGTGGAAGTCTGCTTGGTCTTTTTCCGCCGGATATTCTTTCAGTAAAGTCGCAGCACTGAGTGCAGATTATCTTTGGTATTTTTATAACGCCAATGACAAAGTTCGGGACGCAGATTTCTGGAATTCAATTTTATTTTATGGCGGCATAGGCGCAAGAAGCGGCGTAGGTTTAAGTGGAAGTGACCCTAATGACTCGTATCAAGCTGGGGTGCGGGCCGTAGGTGGAG
>JBBQPV010000444.1:0-2246 GCA_038216925.1 Bdellovibrionia bacterium | reverse complement strand
CGCCTATGTCTGCGGTGATACCAGATTGATCAGGCTGAAGTAATGACGCTTTTGCTGTGAACCCCATGAGTATAGTCAGGACTATGAAAGTAAGTTGGGTCACCGGAAAGGCTCAATGGTGGAGGGATAAGGAGACCTTACCTTTGTCATTTGGATTTGTTGCAAAAGCGCTTTTGTGTCTAACTCATTTCCGGGCAGCGGAATAAGATATTTCTTTCCCTCTTTTTCTGGAATCGCTATTAAACAGTCATTGAGTAAAGAATGAAAAGTCCTTATTCCAGTTTGATATTTACTAATATCTATCAGTTGCCTTGCCATTTGAGTTTGAGACAATTCCTTAGGACCAACGGCCACGTCGTCACAGAGTTTTTTATATAAATGGAACACTCCTATGAGCTGAGAGTAATTCCCTTCATAGCATTTCTGAATGTCAGCATTTTTTGAAAGCCGCACCTCTTTATATTCAATTTCTAATCTCTTCACAATGTCCTCATCCACCGCCGCTCTTAACGGACATTCTTTACCAAACCTTTTCAGGACATCTTTTACGATTTCAATATCCTCTTGATTTCGAAACTGCCCGTAGCACGGCAATGCGAAAAGAAAACTCAAAATGACAGCAGTGATAGAAAGCCTATTCGAATTTTTTAGTATTGTGCAGTAACGGGTCATTGGTGATGGTCCTTAGTTGAGTTTCTGCGGGGTAAAACAGGGGTTCACCCACGTCTGATGTAATTTTCGCTTTCTTGATGAGAAACAATGATTTTGGAGTTTTAACAAGAGATGAAGGTTTCCGACCTGCAAATAAAATAGCAGGAAGCATAAGTAAACTCACCACGAGCCATAAAGTCTTCATCATTGAGTACGCTCCTCTGCGGGAAGTCTTCGGGAAAATTTCTCCGTCCACTTTTCCTGGACCTTTAAAGCATCATCGACACTTGAATTGGAAGGGTCAGATGTTTTCAGCGTTATTAGCATGGCTTTGGATTGATCTTTAGCTCCACTTAAGTACATGTAGTGGGCTTTAAGAATGAGAGTTTGCACGGAATTTTTCTCTGACTCTGACATTTCATCTAGTATTATTTTAGCTTGTTCCAGATCTTTCATTTTAAGAGCCAGATATCCCTTTTGTAAGTGAATTCTGTCATCACTTTGAGTGTTTCTCATTCCTTGATCCAGTGTGAGTTGACTTAATTCCAACTGACCATTGTGAAAATAGTATTGGGAAAGATATTTATAAATATCTGGGGCTTGCGAATTGGCTTCTGCCGCTTCTTTTGCTAATGTGATGCACTGATTGTAGTGACCGGCACGAGCTTCCTGCATGGACTGCGCGAGCTTTACAATTCCGCCGTCTTCTGGATCGAAGTTATCACCGGAAAATTTCCATTTGGGATCTAGTAAAGTTAAGTATGCAGAACATGTTACATCTTTTGTTTCCTTGAAACATGTCTTCAAAGTTTCAATAGATTTTTCCCACTGAAATTTTTGGGCTTGCGCATGAGCGAGGGCGATGAACAAATAACCCGATGGCTTTACAGAAATTTCAGTAGAGGCAGCTTTCTCTAAGCTATCCCATTTTTTTTGATCATACGCGACCCGTCCAACACTTGAATCCACTGGCCAACGGATAACCAGTAGCTCAGGATCAGGTTTAGTATCGGGCAAAAGGCTTGGATCAAAATCCTCTATATTTTTAAGAACCGCTGCTTTACTGACTACGTTTAATTTGTTTTGTACCTCAGGCTTTGAAACTTTCTGGTTGAGTGCTTCCAGATCTGCCCGTATGGCTTTCACCCATTGTTCATCGTCCGACTTTAAAATACTATCGTAGGCTTGAGACAGGAGCGGCCACTGTGCTGCATACTGTTTGTCAGGGTGGGAGAGAATTTGATGAGCTAACTCCCTTGCCTGAATATATTGGCATCCATTTAAAGAATGGTGGGCGGATGCGGACAACGCTGTCACGGATTTTTTCGCGATGAAAAGGGCTTGATGGCAGTTTTCCATCGCAAGAGTGTAGCGCTCAGACAACCACGCCTTTTCAAAATAACCTTGGATTGCAAAAGTCGTCCCCTTTTTACCCGTGGTGAAGACGTCGTAGATTTTCCGCGCCTTAGATTTGTCTCCAGCCTTTTTAAATAACTCCGCAGCTTCAAAATAGGAGGCATCATCTTGGGTTTCCATGGCGTATTTATAGAAATGTTCAGCGGCAAGTTTGGTATGACCCAACGCCTTACGTAAAT
>JBBQPV010000443.1:0-2264 GCA_038216925.1 Bdellovibrionia bacterium | reverse complement strand
ATTGGGCGCTCACACCACGCTTAATGAGTTTTGATTCTAAAATTTCTTTTAGCGCATCCATCTTTTCAGAAATTGTGAATATTTTAATTTCTTCCTTATCCAATGTGATTTCCGCTGTTATATTTTTAAAATCGTAACGTGTGGCCAATTCTTTTTTCGCCTGGTTAACGGCGTTGTCAATTTCTTGCTTGTTGATTTCAGATACAATGTCAAATGAGGGCATTTTAAATTCTCCTTTTCAATCTACAATATTGACGTCTGCGTTCTTGGGCAAAGAAAGTTTAAATTCAGTTTTTTCAAACTTTTCGTCAAACTTTACGTTGCTGAATTCTAGCTCAGTCAAGTTTCCCACAGAATCCTCAAAATTTATTTTTTCTATAATGACTTCTTTTCTATTCACAATAACGGTCATGTTTTTTACAGCTTCGTTTTTTGATTTGGCTTCAAGTTCAATTTTATCAGTGTCCCCGCCCGCCTTCACTGCACTCAGAATCTTAAAACTTTTACTTAGGGAGCCTTGTCCCATTAAAAAAGTCACAATAGCGGGAGATTGATTCTTTTTAGGCTTCCTTGATTTAATCACCGAAACCTTTTCCCCCTCTTCACGGGGATAATCAACAGCCCAAACAGCGGCCGGTGTAAGGAGGACCATGGAGTGATCAGGCTTTGTCACTTCCCATTTAAATTTGCCGCCCTTCATAATCTTAATAGTACCTTCAGATAGTTTTTCTTTTTCTAAAAGGGGTATTCTTAACTTTTTAAGCACATCCATTTGAATGGTGTTTGCACTTTGATATTTTTTTTCAACTGCTACTAAAGACGCGGGTAAAGACTTAGGCAGCGGCTCAGGACTTTTTGCAGCAAAGGCTACAGACGTACCCAATAAAATCAGAATCAAAAATTTAAGTTTCAAAAACTCTCCACCTAGAAAACATTTAAGATTCTATGTATTTAGCAGTACATAGGGACGAGATGCAAGTGTTAGGCACAGTGCATCTTGGTTCCCCAAGGCTTTATTTGCTTCTAGCAGAGTGAGCCCTGTAGTAATAACATCATCCACCAGAAGCCAAACACCTGGATTCTGTGAGTATTTGTCTAAAACTGATTCAAATTTTACGTTGGTTCTCTCCGCCAAGGACTTATTTTTTTGGCCGGTATGCGCTCCCAAAGGCCGTTTCAAAGCATTGGGGTAAAATGGAATTTTCAAGAAATCCGATATTTGCACAGAAATGTAGTAAGCGTGATCCTTAGTTCCTATTTTTGTTGGAGGGATAGGGATAACACCTAGAAATTTTCCATTCATTGAAATTTCTGAGGCTAGCTTCTCCAAAAGTATTTCGGTCAACATATGAAGGAGGGGAAGATTTTTACCGTACTTACATTCGTAAATGAGGGTTCTTGCTACGCCCTTGATATCTAAGAGAGAGATTATTTCTAAATTGCCTTGCTGACGGATTAGAAGGTTAGTTTCAAACAATAATTTTCTGCAAGGCTTACAAAGTAAAACACTTTTCCAGACAAGGGCCGTACATATGAAACAAGAATCCACGAGCATAATTGTCCTCTATGCAAACTTAGAAAATAGAGGGACCCGATTTTATTTAATTATAAGGCTGTGTCCGGTCATTTCGGACGGCTGGGCCCATCCGAATATTTCTAAAATCGTTGGAGCTATATCTGCTAAAATCCCATCATTCAGTTTTTTTCCTTTAGCCAATGGCGAGATCCACATCAGAGGAACGGGGTTAGTGGTGTGTGCCGTATGGGGTGCGTGGGTTTCCGGATCAACTAGGCATTCGGAGTTACCATGGTCTGCGGTAATGAGAATATCAAAGCCTTTAGGTAAAAGAGCCGTTTGAATTCTTCCCAAACATCTGTCCAAGACTTCGATGGCAGTTATTGCAGCTGGCTCAATCCCTGTATGGCCAACCATATCTCCATTGGCAAAATTTAGAACGATGAATGAATAGTCCTTTTCTTCAACTTTTTTTAATAGTTCATCGGTCAATGGACCGGCTGACATTTCCGGCTTCAAATCATACGTTGCAACTTCTTTAGGGGAAGGTACCAGGGCCCGATCCTCTCCTGGAAACGGTTTTTCTTCCCCACCGTTAAAAAAATAAGTTACATGGGCATATTTTTCCGTTTCTGCAATCCTGAGCTGGTTTACTCCATGACTAGAGACAACTTCACCAAGAATATTTTTAAATCGTTCAGGGTGAAATAAAACAGGAAATGGAAATGAAGCATCATAATTTGTAAAG
>JBBQPV010000442.1:0-2270 GCA_038216925.1 Bdellovibrionia bacterium | reverse complement strand
ATAATCTGACAAACATAATCCATTTTGTTTTGCCTGCCGCGGAAAATCAAAAGTCATGATTGGTTTTGGAGACTGCTTAGGTTCCGCCGGTGCGCGCCGCAATGCCTCCGCCTCAACATTGGAATATAAGTGGGTAGAGTTACCTTCACTAGCCGCTTCAAAAAATTGAAATACTCCTTTTGGCTTTGCCGCCTTGGTTCTCCATTGGGATTTTAATTCATCCACAACTTGCAAAATCTCCAGTGCCTTTCGGCCGTTTTCATCTTCTTTAAGGGCTTTCCAATTTTCATCTTCAACAAGTTTTACCGTTGAACCCTTTACTCCCAAATGGCGTCCCAAAAGCATTCTTGGATTCACAAAGTTCCAGAGATGATCAAGAGGAACATTATTGATTATATGTCTCTCATAATCTGGGGGCGGTGGAACATCAGTCACCGTATTAACCGCTGCAGATCTAGTATTTTCTGGTTCAAAACGCTTCACCACTACTTGATCTTGAATTTTTTTTCTATCTACAATTTTAGAAGCTATAGTTTTTCTCAAAATTTCAAATTTATCTTTATCTACTATTTGCTTTGCGATTTCTAAACCCTGCATGGCATCTTTTGCGTAAAAAACATCCCCGGAATTGTAAGCAGGAATAATTTTATTGAAAGTAAAGTTTTCCGTTAGAGCCGCTCCACCAACTAAAATAGGAATAGAAATTTTTGACTGGGTAAAATCTTGCACGGTAATGACCATCTGTTGAGCAGATTTCACCAGTAGCCCGGACAACCCAACCATATGGGGATTATGTTCACGTATCGCTTTCACTAGTTGTTCAGGGGGAATTTTAATTCCCAGATTGATTACTTTAAACCCATTATTGGATAAAATTATATCCACAAGGTTTTTGCCAATGTCATGGACATCTCCTTTGACAGTAGCCAGAACTATTTTCCCTCTCATGGCAGTGTCATCTTTATCCATGAGCGGTTCCAAATGGCCAACAGCAGCCTTCATCACTTCCGCACTTTGTAATACTTCTGCCACAATGAGCTCGTTATTATTAAAAAGCTTTCCAACTTCATCCATTCCCTTCATCAAAGGGCCATTAATTACCTCTAGCGGCTTTAATCGGGTCAACGCCAAATCTAAATCCGCGATGAGCCCCTCTTTAGTTCCCTGGACAATATACAACGCTAGTCTTTCTTCAGGCGTTAAGCTCTTTAAGGCTGTGTCATCTGTGGTTTTACTTTTCTTTGTTCTATAAAAATCTGTAAACGCGGCAATTTTTGAATCGTCACAATGAAAAATTAAATCGTCGCAAAGTTTTTTCTCAGCATCAGATATGGAAGCATAACGCTCAAGTTTTTCCGAATTGACGATAGCTAAATCTAAACCAGCTTGAACACAGTAATAGAGAAAAACACTGTTTAAAACTTCCCTTCCGGCGGCAGGTAAACCAAAAGAAACGTTTGAAATTCCCAAAACAGTTTTTGTCTCAGGATACTTCTGTTTAATAAGTCTGATCCCTTCAATTGTTTCCGGTGCAGAGCCCACATACTGTTTATCGCCAGTTGCACAAGGGAACACCAAAGGGTCCCAATAAATGTCTTGAGCCTTCACTCCATATTTTTTTGTGAGAAGATCAAATGACTTTTCTGCTATTTCCAATTTTCTTTGTCGAGTGACACCCATGCCTTGAATCGGATCATCGTCGATAGTCCCTACAACTAAAGCCGCGCCAAACTTCCTGGCCAGAGGGACAACTTTTTCAAATCTCTCCTCCCCGTCTTCTAGATTGATGGAATTGATGATGGATTTACCCTGGCAATATGTGAGGGCCATGGCAATGACCTCATCATCGGTGGAATCAATCATCAACGGCGCACGAATCATTTTTGTCACACGAACCAAAAATTCTTCCATGTCCTGTTTTTCATCGCTATCTGGATTGGCGAGGCAAATGTCTATAATTTGTGCTCCCTGTCTGACTTGAGCCCGGGCGATTTCTGCGGCTTCTTCAAATTTTCTGTCTTTAATTAATTCTTTAAATTTTCGACTACCAATTACGTTTGTTCTCTCGCCCACAATGACAGGCCGTTGTTCATCAGTAATCTCAGTGTAATCAATTCCAGACAACGTGCTCACTGTCCTGTGCACCGGGACCCTAGGCGCTATCAGTGGAGCAAGTTTTGAAAATGCCTGGATATGTTTGGCCGTTGTGCCGCAACAACCACCAATTAAATTTAGCCATCCCGCATCTCCAAAGCGTTTTAGAACCTGAG
>JBBQPV010000441.1:0-2280 GCA_038216925.1 Bdellovibrionia bacterium | reverse complement strand
CCCCTAAATCACCAGTGATGACTATTAAATCGGGATTAAGGGTAAGAGTTTTGGTGACAACATCTTCCACATAGCGCTTTTTAATCATTGTCCCCACGTGGAGATCACTGATTTGCGCAATTTTGAATCCGTCTTGGCTTGCCGGCCAATGGGGTGATGTTAACTTCACGTTTTTAATTTCTGGACCTTTGAAGGCGGTGCGGATTCCCCACACTGAGGCCAGGAGGCAAATTAAAAAAGTAACAGCGTTGAATTGAGGCTCCTGACTAAACGCCTTAAACACGAGAAGGAGTAGGTCTTTTACTGCTGTTCCAAAAAACAGCAATGACATTAAACCAAGGAAAAAATAGGTGACAAAAAGAAGTTTTGGTTTGGCGTCAAAATTTGCCCACTCAAACCAGCGAAACATTTGCAGGAAATAGGTTATGATCAGAATACCTAATACACTGAAGTAGGCCCAAGGTGGCAAATGGGACGCCACCACCAGGCTTTTCCAAATATAAAACCAAATTCCGGCAAGAATCGTGGAGATAACCGCTACAAATACGTACATCTCCTTACTTAAGGATTAATATGCAGTTTTTTGTAAAATGGTGCGGGGCTGGGATCTCGTCCAAGAAATTCAGTTAACAAATCTAGGGCATTCACCGTGTTACCTTTTTCCAAAATGGTTTTTCTATATTGAGCGCCAACATCAGGGCTGCGTAACCCGCCCTCTTGGAATTTTGTGAACATATCCTCCGCATACACCTGAGACCAAAGGTAACCATAATATCCGGCATCATATCCGCCCATCATGTGGCCAAAGCCAGCCGCAAAGTGACCATCGGCAACTGGTTCCACGCCAATCATTTCTTTGTACAGTCTGTTGTAAGTTTCTGATACGTCCGCTGTGGGTTGGGTGTGAATTGTCATATCAAAAGTCGCCAGCATCAATTGCCTTGTATAAAAATATCCCTGATTGAATTCACGGGCGGCAATCATTTGATCCAAAAGTTCTTTTGGCAATTTTTTCGAATGATCCAAATAGTGCCCAGACAGTGATTGCAGAATGTCAGCATCCCAAGTCCAATTTTCTAACATTTGTGATGGAGCTTCTACGAAATCTTGGGCCACGTTGGCGCCGGAAACACTGGCGTACGGAGCGCGGGTTAATGTTTGGTGCATGATGTGTCCAAATTCATGGAACACCGTTGTGACATCCTCATGACTCATAAGAGAAGGCTTGCCGTTAGCGGGTCGGCTTAAATTAGCTACTATGGCTGCGATGGGAAGATTATAAGTTCCGTTAATCTCCCGGCCACCAATCAATGGAAATGCAGCGGCGTGCCCATATTTCCCTTCTCTGGGAACAAAGTCTGTATAGAAATAACCAATGAGTCGATTGTCTCCTTTATTTCTAATTTCATATTGCTGTACATCGGGGGACCAAACTTTAGCGTCGGTGACAGGAACGTAAGTTACTCCTAACATTTGAGAATAAACATCAAAGAGCCCCGCCATGACAACGTCTGTGGGAAAATATTCTTTGATCACCTCATTATCTAGTTTAAAATCTCGCTTCTGAAGTTGGCAACTCAGATAAGAGATATCCCATTGGTCTATTTTTGTAGCGGTTGGATCAAGTTCCTTTTTAAATTTTAAAAGTTTTGCATGGTCGGCCATATTGGCTTCGCTCAATTTCCCTTTTAAATTATTAAGGAAAGTCCATACCGCAGCAGCATCGGTGGCTGTGCGGTCTGTGATTTTATAATCTGCCCATGTTTTATATCCCATCAGAGCGGCAATTTTTCCTCTGAGCTCAGTCGCTTGTTGTAATAGCAAAGTGTTCTCTTTGGCCGCGCGATTGGCATAGGCCTGGGTCATTTTCAATCTGGCAGAATTGTTCTCCGCATTTTGAATAATCATGACGTAGTCAGGCTCTTTTGTTGTGACGATAAACTTTCCATTGCCATCTTGTTTCAAATTTTTCACAAAGTCTGCAGGAACGCCCTTTAACTCTTCTTCGGAAAAAGCGGTGGTTGTCACATCATTATTTAAGTTTGCGGAAAATTGAGTTTCAAGTGTTGTGAGTTTTGTTTTGAGCTCTTTGACTTGGGCTAGCTTATATTCTGGGAGTTTGAGTCCATTTTTTTCGAAGCTACTTAGCGTAAGGTCCGCTAATCTTTTTTCTGCGGGAGTCCGAGGTTGAGTGTACCTGACGGCATCATAGAGATCTCGCTTTGTGAATGCTTCTACCCCGTACACACCTAGATCTTCTTCACACGCCGCCCCTTCTTT
>JBBQPV010000440.1:0-2290 GCA_038216925.1 Bdellovibrionia bacterium | reverse complement strand
TGTTAGGCGTGGGCGCTAAAGTGCGCATGTCTTCTGAAAAGTCATTTATCATTGAAGCCAGTTATTACCGTGGTTTAACAAAGGTGGAGGAGGCAACCAACGCTTATACCTCTGTTTTAGGAATCACTACCGGTATTGGGTTTGATCTGTAGAAAAATGTGCAGAATCCTTGACGAAATTCACCGTCCGGCACTATTACTTAGCTGTTAAGCATAGTGGTAAATTCTTACTGGAGAGGTGGCCGAGTGGCCGAAGGCGGCGGTTTGCTAAACCGTTATACGGTTGAAAAGCCGTATCGAGGGTTCGAATCCCTCTCTCTCCTCCAATTTGAATCTAAGCAGCATTTTTAATTAACTTGGATTTATCAAACACAACAGTAAAGCAGGCGCCCTGATTCTGACCTTCGCTGGCGACAGACATTTTGCCCCCCATCTCAGTTATTGCATTTGCACAAAAGTGAAGGCCAAACCCGTGACCTGTTTGCTTTGTCGTAAACCCATGGTTGAATATCTTTGTAAGGCTTTCTTTTTTTATACCTTCACCTGAATCTCTGACGCTGAGAAATGCTTCGCCTGATGCCGTCGAACCGGTTTCTAGAGTGAGAACCTTCACTTTATAATCCTTACCACCCATAGCTTCCTTAGCATTTTTAATTAAATTGAGGACCACATGCAGAAGTTTTGTTTTCTGTCCAAGCACTGGAGGCGCATCAGAATATTTTTTTACAATTTTAATTTCATGCCTATTCAATGAAGTTGTTTGCATCACAAGGGCATGCTCAACAATTTCTATCAGTTCCACGCTCTCTTTAAATTCTCCACTTCCCTTGGCATATGTTTGCTGGGTATTAATAATATCTTTGATGAGTTGAAGCTTTTTCATCAGGTCATTTGCCTCAGATTTTTGTGCCAGGAGTTCTTTTTTCATAGCCTCCCCCAGTTCTACGTAAAAATTGATGAGTTTGTTTCCCCTAGGATCAATTGTGAAAAACTCCACAAGGCGGCCTCGATTCTCCACTAAAAGACTGTTCGCTTTGTGAAGATTCCCAACCAGAGAGTTATTAAATTTTTCTATGATAACTTCCAGTCCTACGTTGGCACTATTGAGCACATTGCCGACGTTATGGAGGATACCTGTCGCAATCTCGGACATTCCGGCTTGATGGGCGTTTAATACAGATTGCTTTTGTGCTTCCTGTAATTCCCGAGTCCGCGCTTGAACTAAATTTTCCAGATTATTTTTTTGAAATCGAACTTGAGTAACCATGTTCTTAAAACTGTGGGCAAGAAGTCCGACCTCATCTTTTGTAAACATACGAGTGTCAGCCTCAATTTCTTCACCGAGAGTAATGCGTTCGCTGATATCAGAAAGGTATATGATTAGATTCACGGTCTTTCTGAGAACCAAATAAAACAAAAGACAAGAGATCACGGAAAAGACAACGGCTATTGTTGAAACTTTTCTAACCGAATTACTAATATCGGACTCCAGAAGCTCTAAGTCCATTCCAATATGGACGTTTCCTAATACGCCGGCCAAAATGGGGTGATTTATGTCTAGCCTTCTTTTTCCATTGATGGTGATTTCGCTGACATTTTTTTGTGAATTATTTGAGCTGAGATTGGCCTGCAAGAGGGAATTAGGAAAGGAAGGCACAAATGTATGCTCTAATATTTTTCCCTTCTCATTTGAAACATACACATAGGCAACATCGGGAATGTTTTTATATTCGTCAATGTAACTCTGGATGGCTGACGCATCCCTGTTTTGTAAGATTTCTTGAGCGTTTTGTGCAAGGCCATTTGCTAAGGCCATTCCTTTTGACTTATATTCTGCAGTTAATTTTTCCCGCATCACCTGGGTCAAATAGATGGTCACTATAGTTGTCAAAGCGCACGTGATAAAGACTACCGTTGCAATTAGTTTTACTCTAATTCCAAAAATATTTTTTAATTTCATTTGAAAAGGTCCCAGTTTTCAACGGTCACAAATTTATCGTCCTTTATTGTAGCAAAATAAATTTGATGTTGGGCTTGATGGTGTTCCTTGGTGAACTGAATCTTTTTGTTTAAACCCACATCCAAATTGGAAGTATGCTCGGCGGCGTAAATAAATTTAGCTCTGGTGATTGGGCCTTTGATCCCACTTAGAATTTCAACTAAAATTTTAGCATTTAGAAATCCTTCTAAACTACTAAATGAAGATTGTTTTGGAATGTAAACTGCGTCCTTAAGTTTATCTGGTACAGTTGGCCTAAACGCTTCCATCGTTTTCTGATATTCCTCTACTA
>JBBQPV010000439.1:0-2294 GCA_038216925.1 Bdellovibrionia bacterium | reverse complement strand
CTTCTTATCTCAGAGTACGACTCTACTGATATGGTTAGAAAGGAGAACTTTCACAAAAGAAATCGATTGATCGCCGGAAGCGTTGACGCAGTGGTAGTAGTGGAAGCCAAAGCGAGAAGTGGCACGTTGATGACCGCAAATCGTGCAATCCAGGAGAATGTTGATGTGCTTGTTGTTCCGGGCAGCCCGCTTATAGAAAACTACGTTGGTAGTTTAGAAATGATTTATAAAGGTTCTGGCGTTGCTAGAAATGCAGAAGACATTCTTTTTAGTCTAGAAAAAAGAAATGTTTTGAAATATGCGCCAGACTCTCCTAACCTAAGCGATATATGAAAAAAAATCTCGTCATCGTGGAATCTCCTACTAAAGCAAAAACCATCGAAAAATATTTAGGTAAAGATTATAAAGTTATGGCAAGCGTTGGTCATATTAGGGACCTTCCCTCAAAAAAACTCGGTGTAGACGTAAAGAAAAAATTCAAACCCACTTATGAAATTCTGAAGGGTAAAGAAAAGATCATTGCAGAAATAAAAGAAGCGGGGAAAAAGGCTACTAAAATATTCTTAGCTCCGGATCCTGATCGAGAGGGCGAGGCTATAGCGTGGCATATCGCTGAGGAGCTAAAATCTGAAAAGAAAAAAATTAAGCGTGTCCTTTTTAATGAGATTACTAAAAAAGCTGTAAATGAAGCCATGCTCAAACCTAGAGACTTGGATCAAAATAAATTTGAGAGTCAACAAGCTCGGAGAATACTAGATCGCCTTGTGGGGTATCAAATATCTCCTGTATTGTGGGATAAGGTTCGTCGGGGTTTAAGCGCTGGTAGGGTTCAATCTGTTGCATTAAAGTTAGTAGTGACAAGGGAAAAAGAAATCAATGCGTTTACTGCTGTCGAATATTGGTCGGTTCAATCACATCTGGACAGTGACGGTGATAAGTTTTGGGCAAAAGTTCATAAGAAAGATGGGAAAAAATTAGAGATTGGGTCAAAAGCTGAATCCGATCAAATTGTTTCAGATCTGAAGAAGACTAGCTTTAAAATTACCAGCGTTGAAACTTCAGAAAGAAAACGTAACCCCTTACCTCCATTCATTACATCGCGACTTCAACAAGAGGCGTCCCGCAAGCTCCGTTACGGAGCAAAAAAGACCATGATGGTCGCCCAAAAATTATATGAAGGTATGGAACTAGGTGAAATGGGAACGATGGGTCTCATCACGTATATGAGAACGGATTCTACACGAGTGTCTGATGATGCTCTTAAAGAAGTTCGTGCGCACATTGGTGATGCGTATGGTAAAAAATATTTACCAAAAGATCCCATCCACTATAAATCCAAAAAAAGCGCGCAGGATGCCCACGAAGCTATTCGCCCCACGAACTTGGAATGTACTCCTAAATTTGTAAAACCGTTTTTAAGTCCGGAACAATATAAGCTCTATGTTCTTATTTGGAATCGTTTTGTAGCTTCGCAAATGGTTCCGGCGGTTTTTGACCAAACCAGTGTGGAGATAACAGCTGGATCATATGAATTACGCGCATCTGGTAGCGTGATGAAATTTGATGGATTCACTGCAGTTTATGAGGAATCAAAAGATGAGGATATCCCTGCCGACGACGATGACAAAGAGAGATTGCCCGTATTAAAGAACGGGGCCCAACTGAAACTTCTAGAAATTAAACCCGAGCAGCATTTCACCCAGCCGCCACCACGATACACAGACGCAAGTCTTATTAAAGATCTAGAAGAAAAAGGAATTGGCCGTCCGTCCACCTACGCAGCGATTATCTCGACGCTAGTAGATAAAAAATATTGTGATAAAGATCCTTCAGCCAGGTTCCATCCGTCTGAGCTTGGAAAAATTGTAACTGAATTATTAGAAGAAAATTTTGTCCAAATCATGGATGTGGAATTTACCGCTCAGATGGAAGATCAGCTGGATAAAATTGAAGAAGGGGCTGCCGGCTGGGTTCAAATATTGACTGATTTTTATGGGCCCTTCAAGAAGACCCTGGATATTGCCAAAGAAAAAATGCGCAACGTCAAAGCACAGGCCATTCCCACAGAAATTAAATGCGTTAAATGTAATGATGCTCTGATGAATATTAAATGGGGGCGAAACGGGCAATTTCTTGCCTGTGCAAATTATCCTGATTGCAAAGGCACAGGAGAATTTGAAAGATTAGACGATGGTAAAATTCAACTTAAAAAAATGGAAACGACAACTGAGGTCTGCGATAAATGTCAAAGTCCCATGGCCGTCAAGTTTGGGCGGTTTGGAAAATTTCTTGCC
>JBBQPV010000438.1:0-2305 GCA_038216925.1 Bdellovibrionia bacterium | reverse complement strand
TTGGTAATTTTGAGAGCTTCTTATAAAATGGCTTCCACCATACAAGGCCGGAATTTTGGTCGAGAAGGCTGCGGATTTTTATCTTTCCCACCTCGGTGCCACTAAAATAGTTCAAGTATTCTTGAACCGGTTTATTCAAGTTAATTTTATGATCTTGGACAAGTTTTATCATCAGAGGGACTGTTACTAAGCTTTTTGTCACACTGGCCAAATCAAAATACTGATAAATGATTCCGAATTTTTTTTGATAAAAGACTTTTCTATTTTGTACCACTTTGATTTGGCATGCAGTCATCACACCATTTCTCAGAGCTTGATTTACTTTATCTTTGATATTTTTTTGAAATGTAGAAGAATCCATATTTTAGACAGCTATAAGTTCCGGGCGTGTTTTTGCCCTGACTTCCACTGTAGAGCCTAAGGGTAAAGGAAGTCTCAAGGCTCCGTGTCCCGATTTAATTCCAAAAAGCACCGGCACCTTTGAGTTTTTAAAATTTCTTTTTAAAACTGTCTTCCATCTTTCTTTTCCATCACTATCTTTACATTGTGTGAAATCGCCAAATAAAATGGCTTTAACTCCCTCAAATTTTCCGGCATTTTTTAGTTGAGTAATCATGCGGTCAACTCTGTAGGAGGGTTCCGCTATTTCCTCAAGAAATAGAATTTTATCTTTTGTATTAATTTCCCAAGAAGTTCCCAAGGATGAACAAATAAGACTCAGGTTTCCACCAGTGAGTATTCCCCTCACATTGCGACGAGCACCCAACGATATTAGCCCCGCCCTTATCTGGAATTTCATTTCTGATAAAAAGAGAGACTCATACACAGCCGTCTGTTCTTTTACGGACTGAACATCAATACCCATCCTATCCACGGTGGGGCCGTGCACGGTCGGCCACTTAAAAACCTGATTAAATACCAAGTGAAGGGCCGTGACATCACTCAGACCAATGAGGATTTTTCCCGGACCTTTTACTTTTAGTTTTCCAAGTTCTTGGGCCACAGCAGAGCAGCCGTAGCCTCCCCGCACGCACCAAATTGCTTTGATATCTTTTTGTTTAATAAATTTTGAAATTGCCTGGACCCTTTGTTCAACAGTTCCTGCGTAGATAAAATCTTTTTTGAATATGTTTTTATCCAGAACTGGGACAAGGCCCCACTTTTTAATAAAAGCAATTCCAGTCTTAAATTTTTCCTTATTAAACTGCGCGCCTGGTGCAACAATCCCTACCTTATCCCCGCGCTTTAAAGCGATTCTTTTAGCCATTAAATGTGGTGCTCCGGCGCTGTATAAACTTTGGTGGGATAATTATCTGTAAAACAAGCAGTACAGAAAGTTTTTTCTGAAGCGTCAACTGCTTTGAGCATTCCGTCCACAGAAAGATAGGCTAAGGAATCGGCTTCTATAAATTTTCTAATTTCTTCCACGGATTTTTGTGACGCTATCAGCTCATTTTTTGATGGAGTATCCACTCCGTAATAGCATGGTCCTATGGTGGGTGGTGCTGCCACTCGCAAATGAACAGCCTTTGCTCCAGCCGCTCTAATCAATCCAATTATTTTCTTAGAAGTAGTGCCCCGCACCAAACTGTCATCCACCACAATAACTCTTTTATCTTTTAATAGTCCTGCTGCAGGATTTAATTTTATTTTCACGCCAAAATTTCGAATAGATTGTTTAGGTTCAATGAAAGTTCGACCAACATAATGGTTTCGGATGATCCCCATATCAAATGGAATTTTACTTTCCTCCGCATATCCTAAAGCTGCAGCAACACCGCTGTCGGGCACAGGTATCACAATATCCCCATCGGCTGGACATTCTTTAGCAAGCAACCTTCCTAAGTTTTTCCTAGACTGATACACTCCCCGTCCAAACACAACGCTATCAGGTCTGGAAAAATAAACGTGTTCAAAGATGCATTGAGCTTTGCGGTCGGCTTTAGGCAAATGCAAACTACTCAAGCCCTTTTCATCAATCATTAAAATCTCACCGGGCTCTACGTCTCGGACAAATTCGGCGCCGATTAAATCAAAAGCACAGGTTTCACTGGCAATGACATAGCTTTCAAACCCATCACCTTTGATTTTCCCAAGGGACATGGGGCGAAATCCCATGGCGTCTCTGGCTGCAATGAGTTTTTTTGATGTTAAAATAGTAAAACTGAATGCACCCTCAAGCTTACTCAAAGAATTAAGAAGCCTCTGTTCAAAACGGTCTGCCCGGTCCCGCGCCAAAAGATGAACCAAAACTTCTGTGTCATTAGTCCCCTGAAATATTGCCCCTTCTTTTTGCAATTCATTT
>JBBQPV010000437.1:0-2340 GCA_038216925.1 Bdellovibrionia bacterium | reverse complement strand
AAAGGCCCACTTAAACGTTTTGTCCGCATTACTTGAGGTGCAAACAATGCCGTCTCTTTTACCGCAAAAAGCTTTTAATTCAGCAGTGGAATTCATGTAGGTGATAGGTGTGACCGGCACATCAGTAGCGTCTTTTAGGCTGGCCCAAGCTTCATTGACTTGGTCTATGTTGGCCATGTCTGCCATTGGGCAACCAGCGTCGGGATCAGGGTGATAAACTTTTTGAGTGGGTTTGCATAAAATAGCGGCACTTTCCGCCATAAATCTCACACCACAAAATACGATTTTCTCAGCGTCCGAGTTGGCCGCTTTTTCTGACAGGCCGTAACTGTCTCCCACAAAATCACTGAGCTTCACAATTTGTGGTCTTTGATAATGGTGCCCCAAAATAACGAGCTTTGGCCCCATGCGTTGCTTAACGTTTAAAATACGCTCGATGAGTTCTGAGTCACCTAACTTTTCGTAATCCTCCAATGAATTCATCCTTATGTCTTAGCACTATTGACCTTTTTAGCCAATCCCTGCATCATACCAAATAAAGGAAATTCAAAATGGCTGTCCGTAAAGGTATTAAAGCAAAATTGACCAAAATTGTAGACCTCACACCTACTGTGAGAGAGCTATATTTTACACCTGAGGGTGGATTTGAATTTAAGGCCGGACAATTTGTCATGATTGACATACCCACCGCCGGAAAAGTTCTCCAGCGCGCCTATTCCGTGGCCTCTATAGATACAAATAAAAATGACTTCAAATTGGTGATTAAATTTTATGAAGTGGGCGTAGCCTCCACTTGGGTGCAGACATTAAAAGGTGGAGAGGACATCACTTTTGCCGGTCCCTTTGGGAAGTTTTTGTTCAATGAGCCTCCAGCAGATCAGGTTATTTTTGTGTGCACATCAACGGGCCTTGCGCCCCTTTACACCATGCTTGTTTCTCAAGGCGTGAAGTATAAAAGTGTAGATTACAAAGTGTACATGGGTGTGTGGAATGAAAAGGAAGTTTTTTACGCAAAAGAATTAGAAGAGGCTAAAAAACTTCTTCCTACTTTGAAAGTCCATTTTGTTTTGGATAAGGCTGAGCCTTCATGGAAAGGTTTGAGCGGACGCGTGACCGAGCACATTGAAAAAGAAGACCTGTTCACCAAATCCACACAATTTTATATATGTGGAAATCCCGCCATGATCAAATCCGTACGGGAAATGTTAACCGCCAAGAATTTCCCAGCGGCTAAAATCCACACGGAAAGTTACGGGTAAGGTACGCCGTTTCAATCGTTAGCGTTTAGTAGCGGAAATTCTAGTCGAATAGTTAATCTACGAGTTGCGGCTCAAATACTGACTCAAAATTAAGTGGTTTAGGTCAAACTCCAAACCCTTCATTTCTACAGCTAATCCCTTTAACGGGGACTGAGTGAAATTTCCCAGAGTCCACTTCAACCCTCCAAGCTCGCAATGCCGGAAGACGTTCGTGATTCTGTTTTGAATCCACAACTGCTATTACTGACTGGTCAGTCAAGCCCGTGCAATTGTATGATATAAACCATTCATTTTTGTTTAGTTTGGGGATTACGAACACACCAGATATAATATTTTTAACTTTCGAAGAGGTTACCCAGTAGTATTGAGGTCGGGCTTTCTTCGAATTTTCAACATTGTAAACCAATGTCCCAGTTCCACCAGCGAGAACAGATCCATCGAAACTAAAACTTCCAGATTCTTCTAGCAGACTCCGAATTTTGGCCTCTTTTTCTCCTATCCAACTTTTTGGATTACCTAACTTTAGGTCACTCCCCCCATGGGAGACCGAAAAAATCAATAGCGGCATCAGAAAAGGAATCATGAATTTACTTATTTTCATCATTTAAAATTTAGTCTTGCACAACAATTGACTCAAGAAAAATCGAAACCAAATGCTATTGGGCCATCTAATTCTGCACAAAACTCATCCATTTAGTAAAAGATATACCTCTGAACTAAACTTAGGTGTTTTGTAGCAATACCTAAAACTTCTTCACCATGGAGTTTTTCATTTAAGAGTGGATTGTTCATCCGATTCTTGCCTGAACCTATTCCTGTAGTGATTATAAATAAACCCGGCAGGCACGAGTAATGAAAGTGTTGTGAATATTCCTAAAAGGTAGCTTACCATTTGAACTCCTCCCTATTTAGTCTCTCTCGTCGGACCTCAAATAAAAGACTTATTATAAATGATACCATACCGCCCACAGCTGTAACAATCCCATGTTTATAACCCGAATGATCATGGTCTAGCAGCACACCAAAAACCCAGAGAAGTATGGCCACTTCTCTAAACGTGTCACTTAATAATTCCCACAAA
>JBBQPV010000436.1:0-2354 GCA_038216925.1 Bdellovibrionia bacterium | reverse complement strand
GACGGTCTTGACTGCGCTTACCAGTGCGGCTTTGGCGTCAGAAAATATTGGAAAAGTGTATGATTTAGCAGGATGCCAGCCACTCACTTATGTGCAAATGATGAAAGAGACCGCAAGAAAAACTGGGAAGAAAAGATATTTTCTGACTGTTCCATTTTTTACTCCCACGCTTTCTCGCCTCTGGGTGAGCCTCATAACCAACACTTCAAAAAATCTTATTTACCCACTTGTAGAATCTTTGGAGCACACGATGCTCGCTCGAAAGGATCATCTTTTTTCTGACGAGTGGTCTACACGGACGTATTTTGATTTACTTGAAAAGGCCTCTTTGAAAACCCATCCCAGCCATTCACTTTTTCAGTTTAGAGCGCAGAGAAGAACCGTGCGCTCGGTGCAGCGCTTGACGCTTCCTCCGGGGAAAGATGCAGAATGGGTTAGGAATCAATATGTACATTGGTTACCTAACTTTCTATCTCCTTTAATTAAAGTGACTTTGGAAGGGGTGAATGTCGCGTTCTCTCTATTCGTAAAAAAATATGTGCTCCTTGAAATGAAACTTAACGAGGAGCGAAGTAATAAGGATAGACAACTTCTTTATATTACAAAGGGGATACTTGTTGCAGATAAAAATCGCGGGCGCCTTGAATTCAGAGTTGTGCTGAACAGGCGTTTTGTTTTGGCTGCCATCCATGATTATAATCCATCACTACCCTGGTTTATTTATAAATACACCCAAGCAAAACTGCATCTGTTTGTGATGAAAGCCTTTGGAAAGCAGCTTTAATATTTATAATCAATGGTCACGTTCATAGTTTTTCCTTTATCATTTTTGATATTGGAAATTCCTTTGTACCAAACTATACGATCAATCTTGCGGTCATATTTAAATTCTAGCTGCGGCGCAAATATGCGTAGTATCCAATTTTCAATCTTCACTTTAAAGTCTACGATCTGATCCGAACTTTCTTTTTCAAAATACAAAACAAATTTGTAAGTGCTCAATTCTCCGGGAACCATAAAAAGCACCGGCTGAGTTTTTGCTTCTTTAAGGCCATCAATCTTTCCTTTTAAATAGTAGTTAAATCCCTGACAACCTACCTGAAGGCGGTCCTTGTCTCCCTCACTAGCCAACTCTTTATTTTCTTCTTTTTTGCCGCTGTCCTGATTAAAAAGGACAACTTTATCACCCTCACGCCTGATGCCGTAGATTCCCTTGGTGCGTTCATCTTTAAAAATATGTTCAGGCATGCTTAAACTTTTTCTAAAGTCCGATTTTAAAATTCCTAAAACTTTACCATCTGGATCAGTGTAAGTGGTTTGTGCTGTGCTTACGCCGCCATCGTCATTAAAAGTAACGTCGTGATTTTCTGTATAGACGAGCTTTCCGTTTTCTTTGGCTTCTCCGGTGAATAAGTCGTGCCTTTCAGCAAAGGCCGATTGAAATATAAAAAGGACTGCTAATACCGTTAGAATTTTCATCTGGGCCACCTATGAGGAACTTTCACAAGGTCTTTAGTGTCGTACCCTTTAGCGTTGAGCCTTTTAACAGCCTCGTCCACCACCGTATCTGCGTTTTGCCAATCTCGAGCCATGATCCATAAATATTTTTGACTAGGAACCCCAATGGCGGTCCATTTATAGTTGTCATCGAGGGCTACGATTAAATAATCAAATTTAAATGGCCAAAAAGGGGAAACTTTCCAGTGGGCGTTGGTCGTCTTGTCTTCAATCCATGCTTTTTGTGGAATTGATTTTATTTTACCGTCCGGGGATCCCTTGTTGTAGGTAAAATTAACGTCAATGCGTTGATCGCCTTCATTCCATGTGTATTTTTCCACGGCATTATTCACATCGGTCTCCAAAAAAGTGAACCGGCCCGCTAGAACATACCAGTTGCCCATGAATTTATTTATTTCAACTTTCTCAACCGTGTTCATGTAATTTACGGTACTGCAAGCAGACATCAATATTAGTAGTCCAACGGAAAGATGTCTCATGGGGATTCTCCAATTCTCCAATTCTGTTTATGGTCCGGTAATTGTAATCCAAAGTGTTTGTTCGATCAAATGGCATATGGGAGGAGAGTTAATGATTTTTCTAAGTAGGTTTTTCCTAGGGGCATTACTTTTATTCAGTGTTAATGCCGTTTCTGAAATTCTTCAATGCGATGGCGACTCTAAGAGTCACAGCATAAAAGTCACCGTGGATGATACCCGGTACAACGTGGTCATAAGTAGACTGGGGTCAAGTATCCCATTGGCCAATTCAACTTTTGAAGCGATGCCATTGGTCTACAACCGCGGAATCAGGGGAGATCGAAACAATCCCCAACTGCAATTTGTAAAAATTGTTTT
>JBBQPV010000435.1:0-2369 GCA_038216925.1 Bdellovibrionia bacterium | reverse complement strand
CAAATGTTGCACTGTGGATGGCTATGGCCTTCCAGGCCGGCGCTCTCAACGTTGGCGGTTTCATGTCTTGCGGCCGATTTGTCAGTCATGTCACTGGATTTGCCACATTTTTTGGTTTTGAAATAAGCCAAAAAAACTATTCTGGCGCTTGGGGAATGCTCGCCGTCCCCTTATTTTTCCTATTTGGAGCCATGCTCAGCGGGCTTCTTGTTGATGTTCGCCTCAAACTACACAAAAAACCTAGGTACTACATTACTTTTGGCCTCATTTTCTTTCTCATCATCTCGGTGTTTTGGTACGGCAGGCGAGGTTACTTTGGGACATTTGGAAATTCTCTTCAGGATATACCCGGGTATTTCTTGTTAGCCCTATTATGTCTGACATGTGGAATTCAAAATGGAATGGTAGCCACCGTTTCTAAATCCGTTGTGCGCACCACGCACCTTACCGGAATCACCACAGATCTTGGAATTGGACTCGTCCGCGTATTAAATCGAAAAATATTAGAAGGCGAAATTGGAGAGGATGTACGGGCCAATTTCATGCGAATAGCGATAATTTTATCATTTGGTTTTGGTTCGGTTGTGGGGGCCCACTTTTTTAGTAGATTTGGATTTGATGGATTTGCGCTGCCCGTGTTCACATCGGGAACTTTATTTTTTATGACTTTGTATTATCAGATTTTTAAAAAACAACAGATCTCTCACTAAACTTCCAATAGTCCCTTTGCAAATTCGTCAGCGGAAAATGGCTCGAGATCAGTTATCTTTTCCCCAACACCAACAAATCCCGGGCTTAAACCCACTTCCTCTGCAATGCCTACTATAACCCCACCCTTTGCGCTTCCATCAAGCTTAGTCACAATGAGACCTGATAATTCTAAAGTTTCATTGAAGAGTTTTGCCTGTTGAATAGCGTTCTGGCCGCTATTTGCATCAATAACTAACAAAGTTTGATGGGGTGCTCCGGGCAAAAGTTTTTGAATCACTTTCTTAATCTTTTTCAATTCTTTCATAAGGTTCTCTTTATTATGAAGTCTGCCCGCGGTATCAATAATGACCACTTGATCACCGTCACTGACAGCTTTCTGAATGCCCTGAAAGGCAACTGCTGCGGGATCTGTCGTTTGATCTGTAGTGTAATAGTGAGCTTGCGCCCGTGTTGCCCAAACTTGAAGTTGCTCTTGAGCAGCAGCACGAAATGTATCCGCCGCAACAACCATGACTTTTTTCCCTTGTTTGGAAAAGTAATAAGCTAGTTTTCCAATTGACGTTGTCTTTCCCACTCCGTTAACACCCACAACTAAAATCACTTGGGGAGTATCATTACTTTCTACTCTGGGTACATGATTCAAGATTTCTACCATGGAATCCAGTAAGCTTTTCTTTACTAAATTTAAGTCAGTGAGCTCTCCCTTAGATAATTTCTCTCTCACTTTAAGCAACAATTTCTCAACGGTGGAGGGACCTAAATCGCTGGTGTAAAGTAGTTCTTCTAGCTGACTTAAAAAACTATCATCAATGGTTTTTACACTTAAAATGAGGGCGTCTATTTTTTGAGAGAATGCCTGTCTGGTTTTACTTAGAGCTTCCCTGATGCTAAGTGGTGCGGAAACTGAAACCTCATCGGCTGCTTCAGGCTTGGGAATAATTGAAGGCACCCCGACAGGATCTCTTAATTTTTCCCTTACTCTTAATCTAGATTTGGGTGAAACCTTAGGCTTTGGGGAAATTCTTTTACGAGGATCTGGTTTACTTCTATAATAAAAAATCGCGCTCAAAGAAAAAATGAGCGCGAAAATCATGAAACCTAAGACAAAAAGTTGTTCTCGAGGTAATTCCAATAACTGCATTATCTATCCAATTGCACAGCCACCATTTTGGAGACCCCAGGGTCTTCCATAGTCACACCGTACAGAGTGTTGTTTATTTCCATGGTGTGTTTGTTATGTGTCACAAGAATGACCTGACTGCGTTTGGCCATTTCTTTCACCAAATCATTAAAACGATAGACGTTTGCATCATCCAAAGGAGCGTCAACCTCGTCTAACAAACAGAAAGGAGAAGGCTTAAATAAGAATATGGAGAAAATGAGACTAACCGCGGTAAGAGCTTTTTCTCCGCCAGATAAAAGCGTCACACTTTGAAGCTTTTTACCTGGAGGACGAGCCATTATCTCTACACCTGGATCATGATGATGGCCCGCTTCCGGACTCTCAACTAAAATGAGTTGGGCTTCCCCTCCTCCAAAAAGTACTGGAAAAACTTTCTTAAATCGCTCGTTCACAGCTTCAAATGTTTCACGGAATCGGCGATTGCAAATCCTGTTTATTCGGTCGATCACTTTTCTTAAGCTATCCATTGCTGCAA
>JBBQPV010000434.1:0-2375 GCA_038216925.1 Bdellovibrionia bacterium | reverse complement strand
CACATTGTTGCAAGCATGGCACCCTGACTGAATCCACCCAAAATCACATTTGACCATGGGACTTTTAACTCTTGAATGAGACTTCCCACTTTTTCTCTGGCCTGTTTCATCCCGCTGGGAGTGGTGTTTGAAATATCGAGATGAATTCCGGCCGCCTCCGCTTTATCCATGGCCGCAACATCAGAGTTAAACCACGCAAACGTGTCAGAGTTGGAATCAACTTCCACTTTCATCGGACCCTGCGGAAATATCCAAGTGGAACCTTGCGGAGCACGAATGACGTTGGACAAAGAAACCAGATCCGATGCATCCGATCCATAACCGTGAAAAAAAATAATCACCGGTGCTCCTGGACGACCAGAAATTTCGATGGCTTCAAGTGCGCCGATTTTTTTTAACTTACTTTGTCTAGCCATACTTGGGAGAGTATACAGCCTTTGGTCGGGCCACTTCAAGGAGCATTAGAAAAAAACCGATCAGTCTCTTATGAAGCATGGAAGCGAGTTTCAGCAGATCCTAGAAAAATTAATGGACAACAAAGCGCAGAGCCAGCAGCCATCAAAAAAACAAAATCTCAATGAGAACTTAAAATCTGATTACACTTTTGGTGATGATTTTTTTAAAGTTAAATTCTTTACCTCGGCGGCCCAAAAAAATTACGCAAATGAAAAACCCCAAATGCAATCTCAGGGGGAAGCTGAGAAACCAGAACTAAAAGTAGAGCCACAACCTGAAATCAGAACCCCGCGGAAGCTGACTTTTGATCAAATTCGTGCGGTTCAAGTATTCGCTGGATTTGGTGAACGGCTTGATGCTACCTCTACACTTTCTGAAATAAAGAGAGCGTACAGAAAATTAGCAAAGAAGTTACATCCTGATTTGAATAAATCTTCGCAGGATGAATTTAAAATTCTTGCAGCTCAGTACAAAATTTTAGTAAAGGATTTGTGAAACTGATATTTTTAATAATGGTCATCTTAGGTTCTACCTCCGCGTGGGCCAAAACTCCTATTTTGCAATATGAATGTCAGTTTCAAGCTGGCCGCACACGAATTGAAATCATGGACGATGGATCCGTCGCCCATTCTGAAATGCCCGGGCGTCCGCCAGTAGTTACCGTCACAGAAACGCCACTAACCTCCCAGGAAATAATTGAATTAAAACAACTGCTCAAAAAGGCTGTGGTTCGTCCAGATCAAAACTATATTGAATATCCTCAAACGGAATTGGGACTGGGAGAAAGAATTGGGACATTTGTTGGGTATTTGGAGGGCACTGCTGTTTTATTGATTCAGGTGACTCGGGTCACCACATCCCAAGGATATGCTATTATAAATCCAAATCCTGTTATTAAGGAATTACAGAAGTGGGTCATCTCAAGACTTCATGCCACAAATCAGTTTTATTATAAATTTAAAGGTAAGAGAGATTTAATTTCACCAAAAGATAAAAAGGTTATAGATTGTGGCCGTCAACTTAAGTTTAACGACTAGATAATCCAACCGCGTCACCAAGATGAACGTAAGTTTCAATTCCTAAACCAGTTTTACTTAGAATATCTGCAGATGGCGTCCATGCGTTTTTTTCTCCAATGAGAATGACAGTTGATCCACCAAAAAGAAAATACCCTTTTTCATCTCCACGTTTTGCAGCCCCGCCCTTAAATGTCTGCACAATTTTACCCACACCAAGAGCGCCTACTTCCACGTAAGCTATTTTTCCAAAATGTTCCGACTCTAAAACTGTAACTACGCGCTCATTGGTAAAAAGAATGTCTTCTTTCATTTTCAGCGCCATCGGATTTACGGAATGATATTTTCCATGTAACTCATATTTTTCCAGAATCTTGCAATCATCGGGAAAGTGGAAACGGTGATAGTCCACGGGGCAGAGCCTTGATATTAAGAGAGGTCCGTCGATGAAAGCTTTTGTTTGATCATGGTCGCCTAATATTTTTTCTAGGCTCACGCGAACACCTTTTACTGGAAACGTCTTCATGGCTTCAACGTTTTTGAAACCAAAGTAGCGCCCTTCTGCTGGGGCGGCCAAATGTAGCAGATTCTTATCAAAGGGCCTGCGGCCTTTTTCAAATCGACGAATGAAAAAATCATTGAATGACTTAAACCCACCCACCTCAGATTCGTATTCCGCCATGGGAATTTTGAAATCTTTGATAAACTTGTCTATTTTTCTCTTGCTTAGGGGATGGCTTTGAAGTGCGCCGTAGGCCTTACTTACCAGGGGTGAGGCTAAAACCTTGTCTACAAGGGCCAAAGTCCAGTTATTTCTGTAAGCAACCTCCACCCAAGCGCCGCCATAGACGTGTTCGATTTCAATTTGACCCGAATATCGGTTGTAGACGGAGATTTCAGCCA